>NZ_CAWLMI010000075.1:0-37680 GCF_963862045.1 Aeromonas sp. 159
ATGGAGCGGCCCGTTTTCAATTCTGCCTGAAGGCGATGAATTAGATGGTTTCGCCCATCTGATCCATTTTGCCCAGCAGGGCACGCAGACGCTCCTGCCATGCAGTGTGCTCGTTGCGCAGCTGATGGTTCTCGTCTTGCAGCTTGCTGTTCTGCTCTTTCAGCTCGTCCAGCTCCATCTTCAGCAAGGAGATGTTGTCGACGGCGGATTGTACTTTGGATTCGAGTTGCTCAAGGACTTCTAGTGACATATGCATACCTGTTTGTTCAATTGCGATGCCCCACAGAGGGCGATTCAAGCGCGTGAAGCCAGCATACCCCGAGCGCATCGGCACAAACAAGCCAGTGCGCTGTAAAATGCGCCTTCCATAGATGTATTGTCTAAATATGCGTCTATTTTTCTCGCATCCTGCGCCCGAGCCGCGACAACACACTGAACCGTGCGTAAAAGACCCCGCCGCCCGCGCATCATTTGCACCCTCCTGACGGCGCCGCCGTTATCCATGCAAGGCGATATAAGCCCCCAGCAACAGACAGGCGACCACATACATCAGCAGGCCGTAGAGCAGGTTCCAGCGCAGGATCAGCCCAGAACGGAGGTTGTAGCGGGACGCCAGCGCCAGATTGGAGCCGGAGAGCGGACTGGTACCGGTGGCAAGCCCCCACCCCAGCAGGAAACACATGCCGAGCAGGCTGGGATCCGGCGCCAGCGGCCAGAGCAGTGGCGCCAGCCCGGAGATACTGATGAGCGGATGCACCCCGACGATGGCCACCAGCAGGATCAGCAGCAGAGTGAGGGACGCCTCAAGCCAGCCAAAGTGGTTGAACAGTGGCAGGCCGTGGCCAGCGCCGAGATCGATGACCGACAGCGCACTGTTGATGCCTGCCGCCAGCAAACCGGCCCCCAGAAACAGCACCAGCTGACCGCCGATGGCGGGGAAGCGCTCCACTACCTGCCGCTTGAGGGCCGCCTTGCGCCCGGCCCTCGGCATAAAGAGCAGCGCCAGCAGCGGGGCCACCAGCGCGATCACCGCCAGAATGCCGAGCTGGGGCCAGACCTGCTTGATGAGCAGTACCAGCAACGCCAGCGTGACCGGCAGCCCCAGAGTCTGCAACCGCAGCGGATAACCGGCAAAGTCGGCCACCCCGATCCGCTCCACCTGCCAGGCGGTCAGTCCCATCGCCAGCAAGGCGGCGAGGATCCCGAACGGCAGAATATGGGAGAGCTGCAAGCCCGGCGCATATGTGAGCGCCACCGCCATGGCGACAAAGAAGGGTGACCAGAAGGCGGCGGCACAGAAGATCCGGCTCAGTACCATCACCTGACGCCGCTCCAGGGTGCCATTGCGCTCCAGCCGATCGCCGATGATAAACAGCACCGAGAGATTGATGACCGCCCCAAGCAGATTGAGGCTGGCCATGGTGCTCCACAGCCCCTTTCGCCCGGTCCAGGAGGTGGTGCCGGTCAAGAGACCCGAGGTGGCGAGGTTGAGGGTGCTCACCGCGGCAAACATGGTGAGCATATTGATGTTGGGCAGCAGCCAGTCACCGGCGGTGAGGCTCGCTCCCCGCCACCAGGAGAAGAAGAGCAGCAACAGCGCCGCGCCATACAAGGCCAGCGCCTGCCGCTTGGCAGCACCCACCAGCCAAGGCCAGGTGAGCAGTGATGCCCCCCAGGCCGCCATGGCCGCTGGCCAGGGGGAGAGTCCCAGATAGAGATGCAGCAGGTTGAGCAGCCACATCCCCAGGATCAGATAACCCGACCAGCGTTTGGCCATCGACTACTCCGGCCGGGAGATCAGAGACACTGATCCATATCCAGTGAAGGCTTGTCGCACTCCGGACGGCCGACGATCTTGGCGGGTACGCCAGCGACCGTGGTATGAGGCGGTACCGGGTTGATCACCACGCTGCCAGCGCCGATTTTGGCACCCACGCCCACTTCGATATTGCCGAGCACCTTGGCGCCCGCCCCTATCATCACCCCTTCGCGGATCTTGGGATGGCGATCGCCGCTCTCCTTGCCGGTACCGCCGAGGGTCACGCTCTGCAGGATGGAGACATCATCTTCAATTACCGCCGTCTCGCCCACCACTATGCCGGTAGCGTGGTCAAACATGATCCCCTTGCCGATACGGGCGGCCGGGTGCACATCCACCCCGAACACCACCGAGATCTGGTTTTGCAGATAGAGGGCCAGCGAGCGGCGCCCCTGACGCCACAGCCAGTTGGCGACCCGATAGCCCTGCAGGGCATGGAACCCCTTGAGGTAAAGCAGCGGGGTGGAGAAGAGATCGACCGCAGGATCGCGCTCCTGCACAGCGCAGATGTCGGCCGCCACTACCGTCAGCAACTCGGGCTCGCTGCGCAGGGCCAGCTCGATCACCTCGCGCAGGGCGATGGCGGGCATGGTGGCGCTGTCGAGTTTGTTGGCCAGCTGGAAGCTGAGGGCCGAACGCAGATTCTTGTGATTGAGAATGGTGGAGTGGAAGAAGCTGGCCAGCATCGGCTCCTGGGCCGCCATGCACTGTGCTTCTTGCTGAATTTTGTGCCAGGTTTTGGCAACCAGTTCATCCATGTTGCAGCCTACTGTTGTTCTGGGTGAGGGCTCTGTTGTTCTTTTGTCAGCACCGAGATGGGGTCCATGTGGATGATGACATCCATCCGCTCGAATGCCTGGCGTACCGCCAGTTCGGCTTCATCGGCGATCTGATGGGCCTTGACCAGGGGGATCTGATCATCCAGTTCCAGATGCAACTGTACGAATCGGGTCGGCCCGGATTGACGGGTGCGCAGGTCATGTACGCCGTGTACACCTTCTACGGCACAGCAGAGCGCCATTATTCTCGCTTGTTCTTCCGCTGGCAACTGACGATCGAGCAGGGCCTGCACCGACTCGTAGCCGATGTGTCCCGCCCCCCACAACAGGAACAGCCCGATCAGGATGGCAAACAGGCCATCGGCCCAGTACCACCCCTGCCCCGCCAGCACCAGCGCCAGCAAGACACCGGCATTGAGCAGCAGATCGGAACGGTAGTGCAGCATGTCGGCCTTGATGGCCACACTGTTGGTCTTGCGAATAACGAAACTCTGGAAGCTGACCAGCAGCAGGGTCAGCACGATGGATCCGCCGCTGACCCAGAGACCCGCTTCCAGCCGCAGGATAGGCGCCTGATTGAGCAGGGATGAAATTCCGTGCATCACCAGCAGCAGGGCGGAGCCGGAGATAAAGGCCGACTGGATGAGGCCCGCCAGCGACTCCGCCTTGCCGTGGCCGAAACGGTGCTCGTCATCGGCGGGGGCAAGCGCATAGCGAATGGCCAGCAGGTTGATGATGGAGGCACTCACATCCATGAAGGAGTCGGTGAGCGACGCCAGCAGGGTCGACGAGTCGGTCATCAGCCAGGCGATCAGTTTGCCGATGATCAGCAAGGTAGCGGTGGTGACCGCCGCTATGCTGGCAAAGGTCACCCAACGGGAATATTGTTGATGGCTCAAAACCGGCTTTCCTCTGGCGATGAAAAACTTATTATACCCTGACCCCGGCGTCAGTTTGGCGCGAAAATCTGCGGAATAACACCAGATGAACAGAATACTCCTGGTCGACGACGATCTTGAATTGACCCAACTGCTCACCGAAATTCTGACCCTGGAGGGATTTCAGGTCACGGTCGCCGAGGATGGTGAAGAGGGGCTGCAACGACTGGCGGAGCAGAGCTTCGATCTGGTGTTGCTGGATGTAATGATGCCCAAGCTCAACGGCTTTGCCATGCTGACCAAGCTGCGCAAGACCCATGACACCCCGGTGCTGATGCTGACTGCCCGCGGTGACAGCCAGGATCGGGTCAACGGTCTGGAAGCGGGCGCCGACGACTATCTGGCCAAGCCGTTCGACGACAGGGAGCTGCTGGCCCGGGTTCGCGCCATCCTGCGCCGTACCCAGAGCGCCCCGCCCCAGCGCGGCAACTCCTCCGACGAAGTGCACTTCATGGATATCGTGCTGCAACCCGGCCTGCAACAGGCCCGCTGCGGCGAACAGCTGCTGGAGCTGACCGCCACCGAGTTTGGCCTGCTGGAGTGCCTGCTGCGTAATCCCGGCCAGATCGTCAGCAAGAGCCACCTCTCCGAGCAGGTGCTGGGCAAGAAGCTGGAGCCCTTTGATCGGGCCATCGACATGCACCTGAGCAACCTGCGCAAGAAGCTGCCGGACCGCACCGATGGCCAGCCCCGCTTCAAAACCGTACGGGGGCGCGGTTACCTGTGGCTAGAGCAAGAATAGAGCGCATCAACTCCCTTAACGGGATCTCGACCCACATCTTCCTCTGGTTCTGGTTCATGCTGCTGGTGATGCTGGCCGCCGTGATCAGCCTGCCGACCCTAGATCCCCGCAACCAGATCCCGCTGCCGACCCACGAAGTCGCTCGGATGCAGAACAACGTGCAGGCCCTGCTCAACGCTGCCGAGCCGGATCAGGATTTCGATCTGGCCAAGGCGATGGACAAGATCGCCATGCTGCCGGTGGACAACGTCTACCTGCGCGACGAGAAGGGGCAGATCCAGTCCACCACCCATCCGCGCAAGTTCGTGGTGCGCTTTATGGTGGATGCCGATGACCCGGCCAACCCCATGCTGGGCAACGAGGATCGCAAGGCGATCGCCGGCCCCTTCCTGATGGAGCATCACGGCCATCGCTATCACGTCTATTTCGGCCTCAATGCCGAGAACCCCTATCTGTTCCTGTTCATTCAGGTGCTGGATCACCCGATCCGCATTCTGGGCATCTCGATGCTGGTCAGCACCCCGCTCTGCCTGCTGCTCGCCTGGCGGCTGACCCGCCCCATCCTGCAGTTGCAGAAATCGGTCTCCCAACTGGCGGCCGGCAATCTGGAGGTACAGATCCCCAACCTGGGACGGGGCGACGAGATTGGCCAGCTGGCGGATAACGTCAGCCGCATGGTGGAGACGCTCAAGAGCATGATCCAGAAGCAGAAACAGCTGCTTTCCGATATCTCCCACGAGCTGCGCAGTCCTCTCACCCGGATGCAACTGGCGCAGGCGCTGATCCGCCGCAAGCAGGGTGACAGCGCCGAGCTGGCGCGGATCGAATCGGAGATCGGACGGCTGGACAAGCTGATCGGCGATCTGTTGGATCTGTCGCGGGTGCAGCAGCATGTGGAGGCACCGGTGGTGCACCCGCTGGCCGACCTGCTGGAACCCATCCTCGAAGATGCCATGTTCGAAGCGAATCAGAGCGGCAAACAACTCAGACTGCCGCCGCTGCCCGCAGAGTCGATCCAGATGTGGCCAGAGCTGTTGGCCCGGGCGGTGGAGAACCCCCTGCGCAACGCCCTCAAATATGCCCGCGAGTTCATCAAGGTGGACTGGTATCGGGAGGGGCAGGAGTGGGTGATGACCATTCGGGATGACGGCCCCGGCGTGCCTGACGAGCAGCAGGCGCTGCTGTTCCAGCCCTTCTTCCGGGTCGATGATGCCCGCAACGCCAAAACTGGCGGTACCGGGCTGGGGCTGGCCATCGCCTCGGAGGCAATACAGCGCCACGGCGGCACCATTGCGGCCAGCAACAATCACCCGACCGGGCTAACCATCACCATCCGCTTGCCCATCGCCTGATCCTTTTCATCCGGACGGGCGCTGGGTATGCTGGCGCCCCTTCTTGGCTTTACATCTCTTTGCAGGAGCTCGTCATGCTCGATATCGTCCTCTACCAGCCGGAAATCCCGCCCAACACCGGCAATATCATCCGGCTCTGCGCCAATACCGGTTACCGGCTCCATCTGATCGAGCCGCTGGGATTTGAGTGGGATGACAAGCGGGTAAAGCGGGCGGGACTCGACTATCACGAATTTGCCGAGGTGAAGCGCTGGCCAAGCTATGAGGCTTTTCTGGCTGCCGTGGCGCCCAAGCGGGTGTTTGCCTGCACCACCAAGGGCCGCACCGCGCACTCGGCAGCACAATATGCCCTTGGCGATGCCCTGCTGTTTGGCCCGGAGAGTCGCGGCCTGCCCATCGAGATCATCGAGAGCCTGCCATTCGAGCAGCGGCTGCGCATCCCTATGGTGCCCCAGAGCCGCAGCATGAACCTCTCCAACGCGGTGTCTGTCTTTGTCTACGAGAGCTGGCGCCAGCTCGGCTACGACGGTGCCATGTAAGCGCCACCGATGATCAGTGGCGGGCGTCGAGCAGATGCCCGCTGCGCTCCAGCCGCCAGCAAGTGACCCCCAGCGACAGACCGCGCCCCACCATCAGCGCCGCCATCGCCGCCCATAACGCGGCCACGCCCCACGACTGACAGAGCCACCAGATCGGGAAGAAGCCGCCAAACGCGGCCAACAACATGCTGTTGCGCATCTCCCGCGCCCGGGTCGCCCCGATAAATACGCCATCCAGCAGGAAGCACCAGACCGCCAGCAAGGGCATGGCGATCAGCCAGGGAAGCTGACGATGTGCCTCCGCTACCACGGCCGGAATGTCGGTGATATAGCCGATAAGGTGGGCACCAAAGAGGGCAAACACCAGGGTAAAACCACTGGCAATGAGGGCGGCCCAGCCCAGATTGAGCACGATGGCCTCCCGCAGTTTATGCCGATCCCGCTGACCGATGGCTCGTCCTACCATGGCCTCCACCGCATAGGCAAAACCATCGAGTCCGTAGGAGATAAGCATCAGGAAGTTGAGCAGCACCGCATTGGCGGCCACCGCCACATCCCCCAGCCGCGCCCCTTGCAGAGTCATGAAGGCGAAGCAGAGCTGCAAACAGAGGGAGCGCAGGAAGATATCGCGGTTGAGGCCGAGCAGCCGCACCATGGGCGCGAGCTGTCGCCAGCGCTGCCAGCCATCCTGCCACACCGTCGGTGCCAGTTGCCGCAGTTGACGGCGTACCAGCCAGATCCCGACTGCCAGCGCACAGTAGTCCGCCATGACCGAGGCCGCCGCCACACCCCGCACCTGCCAGCCGAGCCCCAGCACAAACAGGGCATCGAGCGCCATATTGACCAGATTGGTGAGGATCAGCATCACCATGGGGCTGCGGGCATCCTGCATCCCCAACAGCCAGCCCATGACCACCAGATTGCAGAGCGCCGCCGGGGCGCTCCAGATCCGCACCGCCACATATTGGCCCGCATAGAGCTGCACCTCGGGCGAGCCGCCACTCAGAGCGATCAGTCGTGGCAACAGGGGGAAAAGCAACAACAGCAGCGCCAGGCCAAGAGCAATGGCCAGCCCCAGCGCCCGCAGCAGAGTATCGAGCTGAGCACGACCGTCGGCGGCGCCGTGCGCCTGCGCCGTCAGGCCGGTGGTCGACATCCGCAAAAAGCCGAGCAACCAGAAGATGAGGTTGATCAGGGTCGCACCGACCGAAACGCCCCCCAGAAACCAGGCCTGACCGAGATGACCGATCACCCAGGTGTCCACCAGCCCCAGCAAGGGGGTGGTGATATTGGAGAAAACCATGGGCAGGGCGAGCGCAAAGACGGCGCGGTGGCGAGAGGGATCTCGCCACCAGGGGGCAACAGCTGGGGTCACGCTCAGTGGCCTGCCAGCTTCAGAATGCGGGCGAAGTCAGAGAGCATGGTGGCCATCTGCACCCGGGGCACCTGACCCGGCGCCACCTGCGGGCGGAATACCGCCTGCAGCTTGCCCTTGGGATTGATGAGCACGATGGAGGCGGAGTGATCGATCAGGTAATCCTTCTCCCCCTGATTGGCGATGGAGTAGATGAGCCCCAGATTGCGCACGAACGGGAACAGTTTGTCGTGGGGGGCGGTGGCCGCCTTGAACTCGGGATTGAAGAAGGCGGTATAGGTCTTGAGACGTGGAATATCATCACGCTGGGGATCCGCCGAGATAAACACCACCTGACTGTCGGGCGCCATCTTCTTCAGCTGGTCATAGACAGAACGCATATCTGCCAGGGTGGTGGGGCAGATATCGGGGCAGAAGGTGTAACCGACAAACAGGAAGGTCCAGTGCCCCTTCAGGTTGGCAGGAGTGAACGGCTGGTTGTCCGCATCGGTAAAGGCGAAATCATTGATGTCCCGCCCCGCTGGATAGTAGTCGGCCTGTTCCGGCTGCTCTGGCTGCGTGGCGTAGAACACCAGGATCAGGCAGGCTGTCAGCAGCAGAAAGAGCAGGGGATAGCGGAGCTTCATCATAACAAGAGACCCTTTCAGTTCGAGGCAGATGGCCAGCAGTGACCGGACAAGAGGGGGCATTGTACCCCAGCGAGCCGCCAAGGTGTTTCAACCTTGTGCAACGCCCTGTCAGGAGTCGACCATTTGGCATAATTAATCGCCAGTTGCGGCCATAAAAAAACCGGCCCCCTCGGGTGCCGGTTATGGATGGATTTGTTGGTCTCTTCTGCTCAGGGGCGAGCGTTACGCCCCTGCTGCAACATCTTGCCGATGGCCCGCACGCCGATGGGAATCACGGGGGCCAGCCAGCCCTCTTCCCCCTGGCGATCACCGTGACCCCGTTTGAACAGCAGCACCAGACGCACCACCTTCTCTTTCGGGCATCCCAGCCAGAGCGTCCAGTGCGAACCACGATGGTGCAGCCAGAGACCGTAAAACCAGGTCATCCGGCTACCTTTGACAAAACGGGTGATTGACGATTCCGCTGGCGCAGCCCCAGCCTCTGAATCCCATGGCGATCTTGATGCCATACCAGTCCTCCTTGACCGACAGGTCATGTTGCTTCGTCGGCCTGAACTGGGAACAGGCCCGTCACGACTATCTGCAACCATTACGAGTGGTCCCCTTTGCCTGACAAGGCTCGGGATCTCCCCACTCCCCCTTCATATCCCGTGAAGGTGTACAGCCCGATTCTCGTTGTTACCGGCCCTCCCGTACCGACGTATTGTGATGGTCAGAGGGAGGTGCCAAGCCCTGTCTCGGCGACAGGGCACTGATCTGAGCATATATCTGAAATGGATGATTGGTAGCCGGTCGCGCAGGACAAAAATGCCGTCGCCGATGATCTGTTTGATATGACAGGGAAAGTGCGCCAGAAACAGCACGGCCTCCCGAAGGAGGCCGTGTGGCAAACGCAGTTGGCGGGGATGATTACATCCAGTCGGCGTTGCGGATCACCCCGACCGCCAGCCCTTCGATGGTGAGCTGCTGGCAGGAGAGATCCACCTCGATGGGGGAGAGCTCTTCATTCTCCGGCAGCAGCCACACCTGGCTGCCCTTGCGCTGGAAGCGCTTGACGGTGACATCCTCATCGAGACGAGCCACCACCACCTGACCGTTGCGCACCTCCTGAGTCTTGTGCACAGCCAGCAGGTCGCCATCCAGAATGCCGATGTTCTTCATGCTCATCCCCTGCACCCGCAGCAGAAAATCTGCCCGCGGGTGGAACAGGGCTGGATCCACCTGGTAGTGGCTCTCGATATGCTCCTGCGCCAGGATGGGTTCACCGGCAGCCACCTTGCCGATGAGCGGCAGGCCGCTCTCTTCCAGCACCTCTTCCTCTTCGAGCAACAGGCGAATGCCGCGGGACGTGCCCGGCATGATCTCGATGACCCCTTTTTTGGCCAGGGCCTTCAGATGTTCTTCGGCCGCATTGGCCGACTTGAAACCAAGCTTCTGGGCAATCTCGGCACGAGTCGGCGGCATACCGGTCTCGCTCATGTTCACCTTGATCAGCTCCAGCACTTCGGCCTGGCGGGGGGTAAGGGGTTTCATAGAATTGGCACCTGTCTTTTTATACAGCACACTGGCAGTATATACAGTGCAGTGGCCAAGGCAAGGCGCAGCTGACATTTGTCGCAACCAACCCCTCATTTACTGCTGTTTTGATCCTGCGCAGCTGACTCATCGTACCTCTCGGCGACAAGGGGCTGTCGATTTGCTATGCTCACGCCGCATTTTTTTGGAGAGCAGACGCACATGTCCCTAGGACAGAAGATTTCCAGAGCCATCTTGCAATGGCCGGTCAGCGGCTTGGTCAATCACAAGAGCCTGCCGGAAAATCCCATCACAGAACTCAATCTGGATCCGGCCAGACCCATCGTCTATGCCCTGAAAACCAGTTCGATCACCGACCTGATGACCCTGCAGCAGTGCTGCGAGGATCTCGGTCTGCCCGGCCCCTTCACGCCGCTGGAACTGAACGGCCAGCTGCTGCCGCGCTATGTCTGTCTGGATCGTCCGCCTCCCCTGTTTGGCAAACGCAGCAAACCGCTCCCCTTCCTGCAGGAGTTCCACCAGCTGCTGGATCTGCACAAGCAGGATCCCGAGCTGGATATCCAGGTTGTGCCCGTCACCCTGTTCTGGGGCCGCGCTCCGGGTCGGGAAGGGGAAGAAGCCTCCGGCCTCAACATCATCAGCAGCCTGGCGCCGAACCGGCTGAAGAAGGCGCTTATCGTGATCCTCAAGGGTCGCGAGAATCTGGTGCGCTTCTCGCCGCCGCTCTCCCTGCGCTACATGGCGGACAAGCACGGCACCGACGAGGCGATCGCCCACAAGCTGGCGCGAGTGGCCCGTACCCACTTCAGCCGTCAGCAGCTGGCTGCCACCGGCCCGAAACTGCCGAACCGCAACCTGCTGTTCAAGCAGTTGCTCGACTCCGCGGTGATCCAGCAGGCGATTGAAGAGGAGGCCCAGCGCGAGGGGATCAGCCTCGAGAAGGCGCAAAAGCGTGCCCATGGCTACATGGACGAAATCGCCTCCAACTTCTCTTACCGGCTGATCCGCCTGGGTGAGAGCTTCCTCGGCTGGCTGTGGAACAAGCTCTACCGCGGTTTGTCGGTCAATGGCGCCGAGAAGGTGCGCCAGCTGGCGCAGGAAGGGCACGAGATCGTCTACGTCCCCTGCCATCGCAGCCATATGGACTACCTGCTGCTCTCCTACGTCATCTACCACCAGGGGATGGTGCCGCCCCATATCGCGGCAGGCATCAACCTCAACTTCTGGCCGGCGGGCCCCATCTTCCGCCACGGCGGCGCCTTCTTCATTCGCCGCACCTTCAAGGGCAACCCGCTCTACAGCACGGTATTCCGGGAATACCTCAACCTACTGTTTGCCAAGGGGTACTCGGTGGAGTTCTTCACCGAGGGTGGTCGCTCCCGTACCGGTCGCCTGCTGCCACCCAAGACCGGCATGCTGGCGATGACTCTGCAGGCGATGATGCGCGGGCTGGACAGACCGGTCACTCTGGTGCCCGTCTATCTCGGCTACGAGCACGTGATGGAGGTGAACACCTACCACAACGAGCTCAAGGGCAGCCGCAAGGAGAAAGAGAGCTTCCTGCAGGTGCTCGGCATCCTGCGCAAGCTGCGCAACTACGGCCGTGGCTTCGTCAACTTCGGCGAGCCGCTGACTCTCAACAGCTACCTGAGCGAACACATCCCCGACTGGAAAAAGCACATCGGGGAAGAGGAGCGTCCGGAGTGGATGGCGGGCACCGTCAACAATCTGGCCGAACTGCTGATGACCCGCATCAACGGCGCTGCCGCGGTCAACGGCCTGACCCTGAGCGCGCTGGCGCTGCTGGCCGCCGAGCGCCACGCCCTGACCCGCGACGAGTTGCAGGCCCAGCTCAACACCTATCTGGATCTGCTCAAGGCGGTGCCCTACAGCCCGCAGAGCACCATTCCGGATGAGGATGCCAAGACCCTGCTGGATCAGGCGATGGAGCTCAACAAGTTCGAGGTGAGCGAGGACAAGCTGGGGCAGATCATCAGTCTCGACCGCTATCAGGCGATCCTGCTGACCTACTACCGCAACAACATCCTCCACCTGTTCGCCATGCCCTCTCTGGTGGCGGCATTGATCGAACGGTGCGAAGGGATCTCCCGCAGCGAGATCATGGCCCGTTGCATCGACATCTATCCGCTGCTCAAGACCGAGCTGTTCCTGCGTTATGAAGAGGAGGAGCTGCCGGCGCTGGTCGACAGCCTGCTCGACGCGCTGCAGACCCAGCAACTGATCGAGACCCGCGATGACGGCTACTGGGTCAATCCGGCCAACCAGATGCGCCTGCTGCTGCTGGCGGAGAGCATTCAGGAGACCCTGCAACGCTACGCCATCGTGCTGACCCGGGTACTGGCCCAGCCTCATATCGAAGCGGAACAACTGGAAGCGGACGGCCTGATGATGGCAGAGCGCCTCGGCACCCTGCACGGCATCAACGCCCCCGAGTTCTTCGACCAGAAGCTGTTCAGCACCCTGATCCACACCTTGCGCAAAGAGGGTTACCTCTCTCCCGAGTGCAAGCCGGATCTCGGCCGCTTCCAGGCGCTGGCCGACAATATAGTGCCGCTGCTGAGCAACAAGATCCGCCGCACCATTCAGGCAGGCAATCAGCTCTGATCTGCAACGCAAACAAAGAAGGCCGCATCATGCGGCCTTCTTTTTTATCGGAGTCTGCGCGGGAACATGTCACGCCAGCAGGTAATCGAGCACCAGACCGGCAAACACCAGCGCCCCCACATAGTTGTTGTTGAGAAACGCCTGGAAGCAGGCTTCCCGCTGCCGCTCGCGAATGAGCCGCTGCTGATAGACAAACAACGCCGCAGCCCCCAGCAATCCCCAGTAATACCAGCCCCCCAGCGTCATCAGCTGCCCGACCGCCAGCAACAGCAGCAGAGTCGAGAGTTGCAGTGCGCCGATGATCCGTTTGTCGTAACGACCAAACAGGATGGCGCTGGATTTGAGGCCGATCTTGAGGTCATCATCCCGATCCACCATGGCGTACTGGGTGTCGTAAGCCACGGTCCAGAGCAGGTTGGCGAAGAAGAGCAGCCAGGCCACCAGCGGCAGGGCATCTGCCTGCGCCGCATAGGCCATCGGGATCGACCAGGAGAAGGCCAGCCCGAGCACCAGCTGGGGGTTCGAGATAAAGCGCTTCATGAAGGGGTAGCTCACCGCCAGCAGCAGAGCGACAAACGACAGGCCGATGGTGAGCGGATTCATGGTCAGCACCAGACCAAACGAGATAAGCGCCAGCACGAAGAAGAGAGCCAGCACCTCCCACGGTTTGACTCTGCCCGTGGGCAAGGGGCGACCAGCGGTGCGTTTGACATGGCCGTCGAAGTTGCGATCCGCATAGTCGTTGATCACGCACCCTGCCGAGCGCATCAGAAAGACGCCGACCACAAACACGGTCAGCACCCAGAGATTGGGCAGGCCACCAGCGGCCAGCCAGAGCGCCCACAGGGTTGGCCACAGCAGCAGCAGAGTACCTATGGGTTTGTCGACGCGGGCCAACTGCATATAGGCAAGTCCCCGCTCCTTGGTTAACAGATTCACTCCAGCTCCTTGTCACAGACGAGAGAGGGCAGAAACAGCTCGTGCACCAGCAGTGGCCACTGCCCCAGAAACAGACGGGAACGACGCCCCCAGACAGTGGCGGCCGGGCAACGGGGATTGGCGGCAATATCGAAACGGGCCAGTTGCAGATGATCGCGGCGGGCAGGCTCATGGCCAAATACCCGCTCACCCAGCGGCTGCTCGCCAAGCTCGGCAATGCCGCTCCCTTGCAATGCGTCATCGGCAAACAGGGTCCAGCCCAGCACGGCGGGCCCACGATCCCCGTGCAGGATCACCTCGCGGCAGGTGCCGGCCGGCGAGGCCGAATCCACCAGCCACTGCTCATCGGCAGTAAGGGCGACCGGGTGATTGCCCAGCCACTCCACCGAAAAGTGGCGATTGTGCTGACGCAGCCGCCGGGTCATGGAGCCGGGCTCCAGCAGCCAGGGGCGCAAGCTGGCAGGCAATTCACAACATTCGGGAGCGAGCCACCCGCTTAACGGCGTGAGGGGAACAGTCAACTCGGACTTCACAGCTTCACCATCCAGAGATTTCCGTGTTCAGGTTAAAATCCGGTTTATTATCCGTAAATCAATAGCGAAATGTAAGAACATCCGTGCTTGACGGCCCCGATGGCAACATCAAAAATGGGTTATCTCTTGCTGATGAGCCATCTATATGAAGATCTTCAAAATTCTGCTGGTGTTGTTACTGAGCTGTGGCGCCCTGCAGCAGCAAGCTCTGGCTGAAGATGAGCCGCCCGCCGAGGGCGCAGAGGGGGCTGCCAAGCCTGGTTTCTCCTACCACGCGCTCGATCCCGACATCATCACCAACTACCTGAGTGATAGCAAAACCCTCGGTTATATCCGGGTCACGGTAGAGCTGATGGCGGAAAACGAGGCCGATCTCAAGCTGCTGGAGCAGCATGACCCGCTGATCCGCGATGCCATCATCCGCCTGATTGGCAGCAAAAATGCCGATCAAGTGAAGTCCCTGACCAACCGAGAAGAGCTGCGCAAGGAGTGCGAGACAACCGTCAACGAACTGCTGGTGAAAGAGACCGGCAAGAAAGCGGTGCGCGAGCTTATCTTCACCAAGTTCCTCTACCAGTAATCCCTCCCGAAACAATCGCTTATTGGCATATCGGCCAATAAGCGAGCTTTGCCGGTTTATTCGAAATGAAAATCGATTACAATACGGCCGTCAAGTCGTAGAGGTAGTCGTTATGGGCAGCAAAACCCTGTGTGAATGGCGCCGCCACGAGATCCCCACCGATCTCAAGGCGTTGCGCAAGATAGTCCGCAAACCCAAGTTTGTCTGCAGCAAGTGCGCCCGCAGTGCCAATGACAAGGGTTACCTCTGCCAGCCGCTGCGTTTGAAAGAGGAGTAACGCCCCTCCCTGTCAGGGCGTTATTGATCGGTCCACCCCTGACGCCCCTGTTCGAACAATCTGCGTGCCTGGGTATCATTCGGGCAAACGCCGCGATACTCCTCGCCTGAGCGGCCAGCCAGATAGAGATGCTCGGGGCGGCAATACCATGCCAATCCCTTCTGATGTCCCTGCTTCCACAGTTCGGCATCCACCTTCTTGCCACACTGGCCCTGATGGAACTCGATCCGCTCGGTGGTGAAGCCCAGCTTGCCATCCGCCTCCCCCACCTCACTCCATACCTTCTCGCAGGGATCATCGTTGGAGACACAGCCACCCAGCAGGGCAGCCAACAATATGATGGTGAGTCGCATAGTCATCCTTGAGCGTCATTTGGGCAGTTCATTCTACCCAGCGGCCCGCCCCTGACCAAGGACGAACGCTCAGCCATGTGAGCGCGGCAAAAAAATCAGGCGGGCCCAAAGCCCGCCTGTTCGTTCAATGCCGTGGTTCACTGGTCATCGAAAGTGTCATCATCCTGCCAGCTTTCATCTTCCCACTGATCCAGCTCTTCTTCCCAGGAATCCGGCTCCCAGTCATCATCAGAGGAGTCGTAATCCGGCTTGTGTCCACCCATCTTCACTCTCCTTGGATAGTTCACCCGCACTCCAATTTTATCCGGAATTGTCGGGCTCGCCAGTCAGAGGGAGTTCAAAGTTTGACCAGAGTGCGACCGGCGATCTGGCCTTGCGTGATGGCCTCGGCGGCCTCCACTACCTGCTCCAGCCCAATCTCGGTAACCGCCTGTTCAAAGAAGCTGGCGGGCAGATCCCGTGCCAGTCGCTGCCACGCCAGTTGACGACGTTCAAACGGGCACATCACCGAATCGACCCCCTGCAACCGCACATTGCGCAGGATAAAGGGCATCACACTGGTCGGCAGATCGAAACCGCCCGCCAACCCGCAGGCCGCCACAGCGCCGCCATAGTTCATCTGGGCCAGCAGCTTGGCCAGCACCTGACTGCCGACGGTATCGATGGCAGCGGCCCACAGCTGCTTCTCCAGCGGTTTGGCAGGCACCAGCAGCTCGCTGCGCGGCACGATGCGGCTGGCACCCAGCGCAGTGAGCATGGCGCCCTGCTCTTCCAGACGACCGGTCAGCGCCGCCACCTGATAGCCAAGGGCTGCCAGCAGGGCAACCGAGGTGGAGCCCACGCCGCCAGCCGCGCCGGTGACCAGCACCTCGCCGCTTTCGGGAGTAATGCCCGCCTCTTCCAGCGCCAGCACGCAGAGCATGGCGGTGAGACCGGCGGTACCGATGCACATGGCCTGGAGCTCATCCAGCCCAGCGGGCAACGGCACCAGCCAGTCCCCCTTGACCCGCGCCTGTTCGGCCATGCCGCCCCAGTGCCCTTCGCCGACGCCCCAACCGGTCAGCACCACCTTGTCGCCGGTCTGATAGCGGCTGTCGGCAGACTCGAGCACGGTACCGGCAAAGTCGATGCCGGGCACCAGCGGCCACTGGCGCACTATCTTGCCCTTGCCGGTGATGGCCAACCCGTCCTTGTAGTTGATGGAGCTGTAAGCGACCGCTACCCGCACTTCACCTTCCGGCAACTGGCTCTCGGCCAGCCGGGTCAGAGTCGGAACAGTCTTGCCGTCTTGGTTTTCCAGTAACAGAGCCTTGAACATGGTTGCCTCTTTGATGACGTGTGAAACGGGGATCAGCTGCTTTGACGCTTTTGCAGTTGAAAATCGAGAGCCAGTGCGGTGCTCATCATGGGTTCAGTCGTTCTCCAGCGCAGTGAGGCAGTGCGAGAGGGTACGCGCCAGCGCCCCCTGATTGCGCAGCACCACGGCGCGGGCCTGCTCCCCCATCTCGCGGCGGGCAGTCACATCGGCAAACAGCTGGCTCACCCGCTCGCCCAGCTCGGCGGCATCGGCCACGATGGCGGCGCCCCCCTGAGCCACCAGCTGGCGAGTGATGTCGCTGAAGTTGAAGTAGGCAGGGCCGGTCAGGCAGGGCTTGCCGAGCGCTGCAGGCTCCAGCAGGTTGTGACCGCCGATCTTCACCAGACTGCCGCCGACGAAGGCCACATCGGCCGCCGCCAGCATCAGCGGCAGCTCACCCATGGTATCGCCGAGATAGACCTTATCCCCTGCACTCACCGCAGCACCATCAGTGCGCCGCACACAGCCATAAGGGGCGCACAGCTCGGCCATCCGATCGAACCGCTCGGGGTGGCGCGGCACCAGAATGAGCAGCGCCGCGGGATGGCGTTTGAGCAACAGATCGAAGGCGGCCAGTACCTGCTCATCCTCACCCTGATGGGTGCTGGCGGCAATCCAGACCGGCCGATCCGCCCCCAGCAGCTGGCGCAGGGCACGCCCTTTGGCCTGCACTTCGTCACCAAACTGGATATCGAACTTGATGGAGCCGGTCACCGCCAGCCGCGAACGATCGATGCCGAGGCGGGCGAAGCGGTCGGCGTCATCCTGATGCTGACAGAGCAGATGGGTCAGCGGCCGGCTCAGGGCATCGAAGGCACCGTGGAAGCGGGCATAACGCTGGCAGGAGCGTTCGGAAAGACGGGCATTGATGATGGTCACCGGCAGGTGACGCGCCTCGCAGGCGGCCAGCCAGTTGGGCCACAGCTCGGTCTCCATCACCCAGAGCGCGCGCGGCTTGAAGGTGTCGAGAAAGGCGGCAATGGCCCAGGGGTAGTCGAGCGGTGCATAGCGATGGATCACCAGATCCCCCAGCTTGGCAGCCTGATCGGCGCCGGTGCGGGTGGTGGTGGTGAGCAGGATCGGCAGATCGGGCCGCTCCGCCTTGAGGGCGCGAATGAGCGGCGTGATGGCCAGCGTCTCCCCCACGCTCACCGCATGGATCCAGAGCGGCGCCTCCTGTCCGGTGGCAGGCAGCCGCCCGAGATGCTCGGCCCAGCGCTTGCCAAAGCCGGGCTTGCCTTTCTTAGGCTTGTAGAGGGCCAGCAGCGCCAGCGGCAATCCCAGATGGATCAGCAGGTTGTAGAGCAGACGGTAGGGCATCTTACTGACTCTGCTCCAGCTTCTTGCAGGCATCGACCACCTGCTCCGGCGCCAGGTCGATCAGGCACTTGAGATGGCCGAACTTGCAGGTGCGCTTGAAGCAGGGGCGACACTCGATGTCGGTGTGAACGATCTCGACCCGATCCGCCAGCGGCGGGGTGTAGAGCGGCGAGGTGGAGCCATAGACGCCCACCAGCGGCCGGTTGAGGGCGGCGGCGATGTGCATCAGGCCGGAGTCGTTGGAGATGACCCGGCTGGCCAGCGCCATCAGATCGATCGCCTCGTGCAGGCTGGTCTTGCCCGCCAGCACATGGCAGTTGGGGCGAGTCAGCAGATTGACCCGATCCCGGATGGTATTGGCCACCGGCACATCCTTGTTGGAGCCGAAGATCCACACCTGCCACCCCTCGTCCAGATGCTGCTGAGCCACCACGGCGTAGTGCCCCTCCGGCCAGCGCTTGGCCGGGCCGAACTCGGCACCGGGGCAGAGCACCAGCACCGGGCGGGCACGATCCAGTCCCAGCCGCTCCAGCGCCTTGCTCTGGTTTATCAGATCGACATGGAGCGCCGGATGCGGAATGGTCGGGATATCAGCCCGACTCTTCATCTGCGCTTTGGGATAAGCGAGCGCCAGATAGCCCTCCACCATCAGCGGGAAGGCGGACTTGTTGCTGCGCAGGTCGTTGAGCAGACCGTAGCGGCTCTCGCCCTTCCAGCCGGTACGCACCGGAATGCGGGCAAACCAGGGGATCAGCGCCGACTTCATGGAGTTGGGCTGGACGATGGCCTGATCGTATTTTTCGGCGGCCAACTGCTTGCCGAGGCGGCGGCGCGCCACCAGCTTGAAGTCACCGTGGCCGAGGGGCATGGTGATCGCCTTGTCCACCTCCGGCATCCGCTCCAGCAGGGCGCAGCACCAGGCGGGTGCCATCACGTGCAGTTCGCACTCCGGATGGTTGGCCTTGATCGCCTTGTAGAGGCTCTGGGACATCACCATATCGCCGACCCAGGAGGGGCCGATCACCAATATTTTCATCACGCGTCTTCTCTCGGGACTGGCCCGGCAGTTAATCATCACTGGGCGAGATTATGCCCCAAGAATGACTGGATAAATAACAGAAGATCCTTGGCAGACGCTGCCGTCACCCCATTTTTCCAGCGGTGCCCCGCTTTCAACCGGACGAGACGAGACAGGCAAACAGCTGATAGAAACGGGCAATGGCGGCTCTCTCTTTGACCCGTTTTTCCGTTAGAATGGCCCATCAATACGCATTCGACCCGCCAGCCGGGCAATAACCGTGAGCCCCATTTCGTGAAAAAACCGACTCTGGCTGCCGTTCTGATCGTCAAGAATGAAGCCGACAACCTGCGCAAGTGCCTCGCCTCCCTCGACGGACTGGTGGACGAGATCGTCATTTTGGACTCGGGCAGTCAGGACGAGACCCCGGCCATTGCCGCCGAGTTTGGCGCCCGCTTCTTCGTCAACGCCAAGTGGCCGGGCTTTGGCAAACAGCGCCGACTGGCCCAGTCCCACGTGCAGTCCGACTGGGTGCTGTGGCTGGATGCCGACGAGCGGCTCACCCCCGAGCTGAAAACCGCCATCGCCAACGTGATGGCCAATCCGGCCAGCGATACCATCTACTCGATCCCGCGCCTCTCCTGGGTGTTTGGCCGCTTTATCCGCCACAGCGGCTGGTATCCGGATCGGGTGCTGCGTCTCTATCCCAAGGCACTCACCAGCTACAACGAGGCGCTGGTGCACGAAAAGGTGGAAGTACGGGCCAACATGAAGATCGTCAACATTCATGGCGACCTGCTCCACTTCACCTATCGGGATCTGGAGCACTATCTGGTGAAATCCGCCGGTTATGCCCGCGCCTGGGCCGATCAGCGCACCGCTCGCGGCAAGAAGGGCTCTCTCAGTCAGGGGCTGATCCACGCGGTCGGCTGCTTCCTCAAGATGTACCTGCTCAAAGCGGGCTTCCTCGATGGCAAGCAGGGGCTGCTGCTGGCGATCCTCTCCGCCCACTCCACCTTCGTTAAATACGCAGACCTCTGGGTGCGCCAGCAGCCGCAGCAGCCGGAATAACCGTCATACGAAACAGGGCCCCGCGGGGCCCTGTTTGCATTGCTGCATACCTTACTTGCGCCAGAAAGGCGCCGCCCAGCGGGCCATCACCGGCACCATGGTCTTGGGATCGAGCTGGCTCATATCCTCAGGATGGTCGCTATCCTCCGGCGGGCTGAAGGCAAGGTGACGCCCTTCGCTGTTGAGGGGCTTCCAGCGCAGCGGGGTGGCGGAGCGGCGCATCGGGAAGAAGCCGATGGTCGGCACGTCGAGCGCCCCGGCGATATGGAGCGGGCCGGTACTGCCAGCGATAAACAAAGCGGCGTTGGCCAGCACCTGACAGAACATCGGCAGACCGTCGCTGGAGCGGTAGATCCAGCCGTTGCCACCGTGGGCCAGCAACTCGGCCGCCAGCTGTTCGGCCATCTTCTCCTCGCCCGGGCCGGCGGTCAGCACGCACTGCAGCTCGGGGCAGGCCTGGTTCAGCTTGATGATGATGCGGGCGTACTGCTCGATGGAGAGGTTGTTGGCCGAGCCACCGCTGCCGGCATGTACCATCAGCCAGGGGCGGCTTGCATCGAGCTTGAGCTTGAGTGCCAACTGCTCGCGCACCTGCCGCAGAGTCTCGTCATCGAACCGCAGGAAGGGGGTCTTGGGCTCCACCACGGCCACCTGCTGATCGGCCAGGAAGCGGCGGATCAGCTCCAGGTTGTACTCGGACTCCGGTTTCTGGGAGCGGGAGCGACGCTGCACCAGTCGCTGGTTGTAGAGCACCTGCGCCAGCTTGGTCGCCGGGGCCAGCCGGTAAGGGATGTGCGCCTTCCACACCAGCATGGCGTTGCGGGAGTTGGAGAAGAGGCAGATGGACGCGTCGAACGCAGCCGCCTTGATCCGCGCCAGCAGCGCTCGCTGTTGCTCCTTGTCGGCCCGCACGCCCGGATCGATGATCACCTCGTCAATCCAGGGGCAGAGCCGGGCCAGCGGCGCCGTGTAGGCCGGAACCAGGGCAGTCACATGACACTCCATGGAGCCTTTGAGCATAGCGAAGCTAGGCCACGCCAGCATGAAGTCACCAATCTTGTCATTGCGAACGACCAGAATACGTTTCATAAAAAATCCCTTTGCTCCCTGTCACCAATGCAAGGAGGCTTGATGCGCGATGGCGTATTCTTGCCTGATGCACTGCTATTCTCAAGCGACGACCTTATAATGCGACCAAATTTCCAGGTTGCAGGACCGCAAAGATGACTACCAGGGTAATTTATCCCGGGACTTTTGATCCCGTTACCAATGGCCACGCCGATCTGATCGGCCGCGCCGCCAAGCTGTTTGACGAGGTGGTGGTCGGTGTTGCCAACAGCCCGAGCAAGCGACCTCTGTTCGATCTGGCAGAACGTGTCCAGCTTGTCCAGCAAGTGACCAGCCAGCTTCCCAACGTCAAGGTGGTGGGCTTCTCCGGCCTGCTGGTCGATTTCGCCAAAGAGCATCAGGCCAACGTGCTGATCCGCGGCCTGCGCGCCGTCTCCGACTTCGAGTACGAGTTCCAGCTGGCCAACATGAACCGCCGCCTGATGCCTGAGCTGGAAAGCGTCTTCCTCACCCCGGCGGAGGAGAACTCCTTTATCTCCTCCACTCTGGTGAAAGAGGTGGCGCTGCACGGTGGCGACATTCGTCAGTTTGTCGACCCGGTAGTGGCCCAGGCCATCGCAGCCAAACAGCAACAGCGCTAATTCCTCCCCTGATGGCAGATACAACAAGGGCTACCCGCGGGTAGCCCTTGTTGTTTCTCTCTCGCATGAAGAGGTCAGCCTGCTTGCCGGTTACTGACGGGCAAACCGCTCATTCATCTCCTGCACCAGCAGATCGAGCCACTCGTAGCGGCGCCGATACATGGCCCGCTTCTTGGAGGCGATCTCCTCCAGCGGCTTGCGTGGCTGGGCTTGCAGGGCGACGAAGTTGGCATCCACATCCCGGGCGTCGAACTCCTGCCACAGCTCGTCATAATCGGCCTGCAAATTGGCTTTCTGCTTGCTGCTGTAGCGCTTGGCCTGAAACACGTGGGCCCGCTTGCGCACCGCCAGCACCTCCGCCGCCCCCATGCTCTGCGCCAGTTGCAGCACCAGTTGCACCAGCAGGGATTTGGGCCGCAGGCCGTGTCCCTCTTTGGTCAGCTCGCGCACCCGATCCTGAGCATTGTCGACCGCAGGCTCCGGCCCCTGCATGGAGCCGATCATCAGAATCAAACGATCCACGCTACCTGCCAGCGAAAAGGCGCAACTGTAGAGGCGCTGCCCCTCGCCGTTGACGATGGAGAGCGCCAGCTCGGCCTCGCGGCGGAAGGTGCCATCGTGGCGCAACAGAATGCGGCAGCCGCTCTGGGGATAGTGCCCAAGTTCGATCCCCTCGCCCAGATAGAGGGGGTCGATCAGCTGCGGGTAGCACTCCAGCAGCAAACGGTAGTGATTTTCCAGCATCTCGGCCCGCTCACGGGCGCTGGCACAGGCGAAGCGATAGGGGCGCATCGGCTTGTCGAGCAGCTCGGGATAGACCGCCGGCAGCGCCTTGAGCGAGTCGCACTGAAACAGGCTGAAGACCCGGCTCAGCGACTTGCGATAGAGCAGGCTGCGCAGCACGAACTTGCCGCGATTGAAGGTTTTCCGGTCACATCCCTCGGGGTAGAGGAAGCGGGCCATGGATTTTGCGCAATAGCGCTCCTGCCGGGATAAATATTCCCAGTCTATTGATTTAACTGTCATTTTTATATTCTCAAACCGCCTGAACGGTCGGGATACTAGTGACAGCTGTGCAAATCTTCAACAGAGTGGAAATACGCTGTTACAACTTCCCCCGGATCGGGGCAAAAAGTGCGCTCAGCGCTGGCAATGACTGCAAAAAACCGTGGTGCGCTGGCCCATTCTTGTCTCGGTCAGCAGGGTGTGACAGTGGAAACAGGGCTGACCGCCACGGCCATAAACCTGCAACTGCTGCACGAAATAGCCCGGCTTGCCATCGGCGCTGGTGAAATCCTTGAGAGTAGTGCCGCCCTGGCGAATCGCCTCGGCCAACACCCGCTTGATCTCGGCCACCAGGGTTCCCAGCCGCTCGGCACTGATATTGCCCGCCGCCCGTTTGGGGTGAATGCCGGCAGCATAGAGCGCCTCGTTGGCGTAGATGTTGCCCACCCCGACCACCACCTGATTGTCCATCAGGAACTGTTTGATAGCGGTGCTGCGCCCCTTGGCGCGCCCCTGCAGGTAATCAGCACTGAAGGCATCGGTGAGCGGCTCGGGCCCCAGCTTGGCGAGCAGCGCGTGGGCTTCGGCCGGTTCCCGGGTCCACAACAGGGCGCCGAAGCGGCGCGGATCGTTGAGCCGCAGCAGCTTGCCATTCTCCAGCTCGATATCCACGTGGTCGTGCTTCTCGGCTGGCGTGCCGATATCCAGCACCCGCAGGCTGCCGGACATCCCCAGATGAAGGATGGCGGTGCCGAAATCGGTCTCCAGCAGCAGGTATTTGGCACGGCGACGCACCCGATGGATGGTGAGATCCACCAGCTCCTGAATTTCACCGGGGATCGGCCAGCGCAGGCGGCCATCCCGCACCACTACACGCGTCACCTTGATACCGGTGAGCCAGGGGGAGATCCCCTGACGACTGACTTCAACTTCTGGCAATTCGGGCATGGGCACCTCGCAAGGAAAAGGAACTCAGGGGGCAGGACGCAGCAGATCGCGATACTGTTCGGCAGTGAGGGCGAGCCAGAGACCGGACGGCAGCTGGGCGCCATATTGGCCGCTGTTCTGATAGAGGCCGATCTCGACCGGATCGCTCTGGCCGGCAATCCATACCTTGATGGTCACCGGGGTACCGCGCACCACCTCGCCGGGGGGCAGCAACCAGCTCTGCCAGCGCGCCAGACGGGCATCCAGCTGAGCCGTGTCGAGCCCCAGATCCGGCACGCTGCGCCAGCCCTGACCGATCCGCTCAATCTGCCAGCTCGGCCCCTGCCAGGTGAGCACTACGGACGCATCCGGCAACAAGGGGCGAGCCCGCTTGGCGCTGTTCTCCTGCT
This sequence comes from Aeromonas sp. 159, assembly GCF_963862045.1. Lineage (NCBI taxonomy): Bacteria > Pseudomonadati > Pseudomonadota > Gammaproteobacteria > Aeromonadales > Aeromonadaceae > Aeromonas > Aeromonas sp. 159. The sequence goes on from NZ_CAWLMI010000075.1 coordinate 23,834, forward strand.
GGGCAGTCTCCATACGATGCAACAGGGTGATCACGATCAGCACCACCACAATGATCACGTTATTCCAGCCTTTGCGGCTCAATTTGAACATGGCAAGCCTCCCTTTGAACCGGCAGTGTACTGAATTCGGCGCATAAAAAAACCCGGCACGAAGCCGGGTTTTTGGGAATGCAGCATCAAGTAATTACTTGATTTTGCCTTCCTTGTAGATCACATGCTGACGAACAACGGGATCAAACTTTTTGATCTCCATTTTTTCGGGCATGGTGCGCTTGTTTTTGGTAGTGGTATAGAAGTGACCAGTACCGGCGCTGGAGTTCAGGCGAATTTTCTCGCGAATACCTTTAGCCATGATCTAATTCCTTATACCTTAACACCGCTGGCGCGCAGTTCAGCCAGAACCACTTCAACGCCACGCTTGTCGATGATACGCATGCCTTTTGCGGATACGCGCAGGCTTACGAAGCGTTTTTCACTCTCAACCCAGAAACGGTGAGTGTGCAGGTTCGGCAGGAAACGACGCTTGGTGGCGTTGTTAGCGTGCGAACGGTTGTTACCAACTGCCGGGCGCTTGCCGGTTACTTGGCATACTCTAGACATGTCAGTCTCTCCAAATCTTACTTCATTGCTCGAGCAAATATCTGCCCCGCTGGCCTTCGATTGCGGGGCAAACAGAAGGCGGCATTTTATACAGCATCCGTGATCAAAGATCAACTAATACGGTGCCAGAGCACAGTTATAGCCAACCGCGCTCGGCAAAAGAAACCGTGATGCCGTCACCGATCACCAAGTGATCCAGCACTCTGATATCGATCAGGGCCAAAGCGGCCGTGATCCGATCCGTGATCTGGCGGTCGGCCCTACTGGGCTCGGCGACGCCGGACGGGTGATTATGCGCCAGAATCACCGCGGCTGCATTATGTTTGAGCGCGATCTGCACGATTTCTCTTGGCCAGACGCTCGCCGAATCGATTGTGCCGAAAAAAAGCTCAACAAATTGAATGACTCTGTGCTGATTGTCGAGCAACAGCAGGGCAAACACCTCGCGCGGCCGATCCCGCAGCTGGGCCTGCAGATAGTCCCGGGTCAGCTGGGGCGAGGTGAGGGCATCGCCCCGTTGCAACTGCTCGGCCAGATGGCGTCTGGCCATCTCCAGCACCGCCTGCAACTGGGCATATTTGGCCGGGCCAAGGCCGTGCGCCTCGCAGAATGCCCGTTGATCCGCGCCCAGCAAGCTGCGCAAAGAGCCGAATTGATTCAATAGATTACGTGAAAGATCCACTGCACTCAGGCCATTGACACCGGTGCGCAGAAAGATGGCGAGCAGCTCGGCATCGGAGAGCGCCGCGGGCCCCTGACGCAGCAGCTTCTCTCTGGGGCGTTCATCTTCCGGCCACTCTTTGATGCTCATTTGTCTCTCCCTCATCCCTGTTGAGAAAAAACATAGCAAAAAATTGCGCGCGCCCGACCACACCCCTTGATGCCAACCCCTGTCGTCATTCATTGCCTGTGGTATCTTAGCCGACCAGTCAGAATGAGCCGGATAGAGAAACAGCAGATGAGATTGGCCGATAAACGCATCCTGTTGGGTGTCAGTGGCGGAATCGCCGCCTACAAGAGTGCCGAGCTGGTACGCCGCCTGAAAGATCAGGGCGCCGAAGTGCGGGTGGTGATGACCCGCTCCGCCAAGGAGTTCATCACCCCGCTGACCCTGCAGGCGGTCTCCGGTCATCCGGTGGCCTACAGCCTGCTGGATCCCTCTGCCGAAGCGGGCATGGGTCATATCGAGCTGGCCAAGTGGGCCGATCTGGTACTGATCGCCCCCGCCAGCGCCAACCTGATGGCGCGGATGGCTGCAGGCATGGCCGACGAACTGCTGACCACCCTTTGTCTGGCCACTCCGGCGCCCATCGCGCTGGCACCTGCCATGAACCAGCAGATGTATCTCAACGCCGCCACCCAGGCCAACCTCAAGACCCTGGCCAGCCGCGGCATTCTGCTGTGGGGGCCGGATGCCGGCAGCCAGGCCTGTGGCGATGTGGGCCCGGGCCGGATGCTGGATCCCCTCGAACTGGTGGGTCGCTGTTGCCAGCAACTGGCCGCCGAGCCCTTGCTGGCGGGTGTCAAGCTGCTGCTCACCGCAGGTCCGACCCGCGAGGCGCTGGATCCGGTCCGCTACATCAGCAACCACAGCTCCGGCAAGATGGGCTACGCCATCGCCCGCGCCGCTCGTGAAGCGGGCGCCGAGGTGACGCTGGTGAGCGGCCCGGTGGCGCTGGCCACTCCGGCAGGGGTCACCCGCGTCGATGTCGAGAGCGCCGAGCAGATGCACCAGGCAGTAATGAGCCGGGTGGGCGAGTGCGACCTCTTCATCGGCTGCGCGGCGGTGGCCGACTATCGCCCCGAGCAGGTGGCCAGCCAGAAGATCAAGAAGACTGGTGACAACGACCAGATGGTGGTGAAGCTGGTGAAAAACCCCGACATCATCGCGGCCGTCGGCGCCCTTTCAGACAAACCCTTCACCGTCGGATTTGCCGCCGAAACCGTGGATGTGGAACAATACGCCCTCGACAAGTTGCAGCGTAAGCGGCTGGACATGATCGCCGCCAACGATGTGTCCCGCGAGGGGCAAGGCTTCAACGCCGATGACAATGCCCTGACCGTGTTCTGGCAAGGGGGCCAGACCCCGCTGCCGCTGGCCGACAAGCTGACGCTGGCCCGTCACCTGATCGCCCTGATTGCGCGCCACTACCGGCACTGAGCGTCCCGAAAGAACAAGACTCACGGCGCCCCGCCTGCCAAGAGGGGCGCCAATACAAGATCCAACTGAAAAAGCGATTCATGACTACACAAATTGAACTGAAGATTCTGGATGCCCGTATCGGTACCGAGTACCCGCTGCCCGCCTACGCCACTCCCGGCTCTGCCGGCATGGATCTGCGCGCCCTGCTGGATGCGCCGCTGACTCTGGCTCCGGGCGATACCACTCTGGTACCGACCGGTCTGGCCATTCACATCCAGGATCCGGGTCTATGTGCCACCATCCTGCCCCGCTCCGGCCTCGGCCATAAGCACGGCATCGTGCTGGGCAACCTGGTCGGTCTGATCGATTCCGACTATCAGGGTCAGCTGATGGTCTCGGTCTGGAACCGCGGCAAGGATGAGTTCACCATGCAACCCGGCGAGCGCATCGCCCAGCTGGTGATCATGCCGGTAGTTCAGGCCAGCTTCCAACTGGTCGATGAGTTCAACCAGAGCGAACGGGGTGAAGGCGGTTTTGGTTCTTCTGGTCGCCAATAACAGACCACACCAGCCTGATGGGCGGTGCCTAATAACAGAATCAAGCCATTGTTTTTTTTAGGGGAATCCATGGCAAGCAGTAATCAGAAACAGAGTCGGCGCGATCAGATCCTGCAGGCGCTCGCCCATATGCTGGAAACCAGTCCGGGTCAGCGCATCACCACGGCCCGTCTGGCGGCCGAGGTCGGCGTCTCTGAAGCAGCCCTCTATCGACACTTTCCCAGCAAGGCGCGGATGTTCGAGGGGCTGATCGACTTTATCGAGGATTCCCTGCTGTCACGGGTCAATCTGATCATGGCGGAAGAGAAGGACACCATGGCGCGCTGCCACCATATCCTGCAGCTGCTGCTGGTGTTCGCCGAGCGCAATCCCGGCATTACCCGCATCCTCAATGGCGACGCCCTGCTGGGTGAGCACGATCGGCTGCGGGATCGCATCAGCATCCTGTTCGACAAGCTGGAAACCCAGATCAAACAGGTGCTGCGCGAGAAGCGGCTACGCGAAGGTCAGGGCTTTCAGCTCGACGAGACCATGCTGGCCAATCTGCTGCTGGCCTACACCGAAGGCCGCATCAGCCAGTTCGTGCGCTCCGAGTTCAAGCTCAAGCCGACCGCCGGTTTTGAAGATCAGTGGCAATTTATCCGCAGCCAGCTGCTGCAGAGCTGATGGTTTTTTTCGCGTCATTCAGCAAAAAGAAGGGAGGCTTTGGCCTCCCTTCTTTTTTGTGTCAGGTTTTTATGGCAGAAAAGAAGTACCAGATGCGACCCGTACTGTCGCGCTGCGGTGTTAGATTTATCCACCATAAACCTTTTAGAACCTGACAGGACATCCTATGGAACCCGAAATCATTACCGAAGCGCAGACCTGGCTGGTCAATAATCAGGGACTGCTGATCGAATACGGCGTCAATATCGCCGCCGCCCTGTTGACCCTGCTGGTCGGCTATATCGCTGCCAACCTCATCAGCGGTGGTGTGTTCAAGGTGATGCAAGCCCGCAAGCTCGATACCACGATTACCCACTTCGTCGGCAGCATCCTCAAGTACGCCATTCTGGTGTTCGTAGTGATCGCCGCACTGGGCCGGGTCGGGGTACAGACCGCCTCCTTCGTCGCCATTATCGGTGCCGCCGGTCTGGCCATCGGTTTCGCGCTGCGAGATTCACTCTCCAACTTCGCTGCCGGCTTCCTGCTGATCATCTTCCGCCCCATCAAGGCGGGCGAGTTTATCGAAGTGGCAGGCACCGCGGGTGTGGTGCAGTCCGTTCAGCTCTTTACCACTACCCTCACCTCCGGTGACAACAAGATGGTGGTAGTCCCGAACTCCGCCATCCTCAACGGCACCATCGTCAACTACTCGCGTATGGATACCCGCCGCGTCGATATGACCTTTGGCATCGGCTACGGCTCTGACCTGCGCAAGGCCAAACAGATCCTGGAGCGTCTGGTAAGCGAAGAGCCGCGCATCCTGAAAGATCCGGCAGCCACCATTGCCGTTGCCGCGCTGGCCGACTCCTCGGTCAATATCGTGGTGCGACCCTGGGTGAAAACCGCTGACTACTGGGGTGTCTGGTTCGACTTCCACGAGAAGGTGAAACTGACCTTTGATGCCGAAGGCATCGAGATCCCCTTCCCGCAGATGGTGATGCACATGCAAAAACCGCAGGCGTGATCGCGGTTCTGCTGCAACAGACAATGCCAGCCTTCGGGCTGGCATTGTCGTTTCTGGCCCCAGCCCATGGCCATGTCGGTGCATAACCACGCCAACCGGATGAAAACAATTTCAGGCTATCGGGGTGGCCCCAATCATGAGCAAGCGCAAGATCCGCCTTGCTTTCGTGACACATAATCCCAATGTTCTGGTTGTATGCTCCCGACAGTGGCCCATTGCGGTAAAAGACAATCGGTAAAAATCTGTTACACGGGCCGCCCGTTCGGCTCGCTATAATGCTCGGATAATAAGGTTTGGCGGGACCTTGCCTGCAAGGTTCAAACACAACTTGGCATTTCAGGAATCCTATGAAAAATATCAATCCAACCCAAACCCAGGCCTGGCAGGCACTGGAAGCCCACTTTGCAGCAAACAAAGAGACCCGACTCAAGGATCTGTTCGCGCAGGACCCGAAGCGCTTTGACAAGTTTTCCCTTACCTTCGGCGGCGACATCCTGGTTGATTACTCGAAGAACCTGATCACCGAAGAAACCCTCAAGTTGCTGGTTGATCTGGCCAAAGAGACCGATCTTCGCAGCGCGATCGATGCCATGTTCAATGGCGACAAGATCAACATGACCGAAGGCCGCTCCGTACTGCACGTGGCCCTGCGCAACCGCTCCGACCGCCCCATCGAGAGCGACGGCAAGGACGTGATGCCGGAAGTGAACGCCGTACTGGCCAAGATGAAAGGCTTCTGCGAGAAGATCATCTCCGGCGAGTGGAAAGGCTACACCGGCAAGGCGATCCAGCACGTGGTCAACATCGGTATCGGTGGCTCCGATCTGGGCCCGGTAATGATCACCGAGGCACTGCGTCCCTACAAAAACCACCTGCAGATGCACTTCGTCTCCAACGTCGATGGCACTCACATCGCCGAGACCCTGAAGAAGATCGATCCGGAAACCACCCTGTTCCTGGTGGCCTCCAAGACCTTCACTACCCAGGAGACCATGACCAACGCCCTGACCGCCCGCGACTGGTTCATCAACATCGCCGGTGACAAGGCCCACGTTGCCAAGCACTTCGCCGCGCTCTCCACCAACGGCAAGGCCGTGGCCGAGTTCGGCATCGACACCAACAACATGTTCGAGTTCTGGGACTGGGTTGGCGGCCGCTACTCCTCCTGGTCTGCCATCGGCATGCCCATCGCCCTGTCTGTCGGTTTCGAAAACTTCGAAGCCCTGCTGCAAGGCGCTTTCGAGATGGACATGCACTTCGCCACAGCCTCCTATGAGCAGAACGTGCCGGTGCTGCTGGCGCTGATCGGCCTGTGGTACAACAACTTCTACGGTGCCGAGTCCGAAGCCATTCTGCCGTACGACCAGTACATGCACCGCTTCCCTGCCTACTTCCAGCAGGGCAACATGGAGTCCAACGGCAAGTACGTGGATCGCAACGGCAAGCCGGTTGACTACCAGACTGGCCCCATCATCTGGGGTGAGCCAGGCACCAACGGCCAGCACGCCTTCTACCAGCTGATCCATCAGGGCACCAAGCTGATCCCCTGTGACTTCCTGGCACCGGCCATCAGCCACAACCCGATCGGTGACCACCATCCGAAACTGCTGGCCAACTTCTTCGCCCAGACCGAGGCGCTGGCGTTCGGCAAGAGCAAGGAAGAGGTTGAAGCCGAGTTCCTGGCTGCAGGCAAAACCCTGGAGCAGGTCAAGGATCTGGTGCCGTTCAAGGTGTTCGAAGGCAACCGCCCGACCAACTCCATCCTGTTCAAGAGCCTGACCCCGAAAACCCTGGGTGCCCTGATCGCCATGTACGAGCACAAGATCTTTGTACAGGGCGCAATCTGGAACATCTTCTCCTTCGACCAGTGGGGCGTGGAGCTGGGCAAACAGCTGGCCAACAAGATCCTGCCTGAGCTGGGCAACAACGAGGCTGTCACCAGCCACGACTGCTCCACCAACGGTCTGATCAACACCTGGAAAGCGTGGAAAGCCTGATTTATCCGGCCTTTCTGAATGCAAAAGCCCCGCTCGATGAGCGGGGCTTTTTTATGACTGTCAGGCTGATTTTTCTGGCTGGCCGGTCGGGTGTCCAGTCCGACCGGCGACGGGGATCGTCATCCCCGCCCCTTCATCATCCAGCCCGATGCCGGCTTAACCGCCAACGGCGATGCGTTTCATGTCTTTCATATAACCACGCAGTACTTGGCCGATTTTCTCGATCGGGTGGTTACGGGTCGCTTCGTTGGCCGCCAGCAGCGCCAGGTTATCCACGCTCTGCCCTTCCGCCTTGCTGGCACCCAGATCACCCGCCTTCAGGGTTGGCATGAAGTGCTCGCGCAGCAACGGCACTGCAGCGTTGGCGAACAGGTAGTTACCGTACTCGGCGGTATCGGAGATGACCACGTTCATCTCGTACAGACGCTTGCGAGCAACTGTGTTGGCGATCAGCGGCAGCTCGTGCAGGGATTCGTAGTAGGCGGACTCCTCGTAGATACCGGAAGCCACCATGGTCTCGAACGCCAGCTCGACACCCGCCTTGACCATGGCCACCATCACCACGCCATTGTCGAAGTACTCCTGCTCGGCAATCTTGCCTGCAAACGCCGGGGCGTTTTCGAAGGCGGACTTGCCGGTCTCTTCGCGCCAGGTGAACAGTTTGACGTCATCTTCGGCCCAGTCGGCCATCATGCCGCGGGAGAACTCACCGGCAATGATGTCGTCCATGTGCTTCTCGAACAGCGGGCGCATCAGGGTCTTGAGCTGCTCGGAGAGCTCGAAGGCGCGCAGCTTGGCCGGGTTGGAGAGGCGATCCATCATCAGGCTGATGCCACCCTGTTTCAGGGCTTCGGTGATGGTCTCCCAGCCGAACTGGATCAGCTTGCCGGCGTAGGCCGGGTCTGTGCCCTCGGCAACCAGCTTGTCGTAGCAGAGCAGGGAACCGGCCTGCAGCATGCCGCAGAGGATGGTCTGCTCGCCCATCAGGTCAGATTTCACTTCCGCCACGAAGGAGGACTCCAGCACCCCGGCACGGTCACCGCCGGTGGCAGAGGCCCACGCCTTGGCGATGGCCATGCCTTCGCCTTTCGGGTCATTTTCCGGGTGAACGGCGATCAGGGTCGGTACGCCGAAGCCGCGCTTGTACTCTTCACGTACCTCGGTACCCGGGCACTTGGGCGCCACCATCACGACGGTGATGTCGGAACGGATCTGCTGACCCTCTTCCACCACGTTGAAACCGTGGGAGTAGCCCAATGCGGCGCCCTGCTTCATCAGCGGCATCACGGTTTTCACTACGTCGGAGTGCTGTTTGTCCGGAGTCAGGTTGAGCACCAGATCAGCGGTCGGGATCAGCTCTTCATAGGTGCCGACCGCGAAGCCGTTGTCGGTAGCCTTCTGCCAGGAGGCGCGCTTCTCGGTGATGGCAGCCTTGCGCAGGGCGTAGGAGATATCCAGCCCGGAGTCGCGCATGTTCAGACCCTGGTTCAGACCCTGGGCACCACAGCCCACAATCACCACCTTCTTGCCCTTCAGCACGTTGCAGCCGTCCGCGAACTCTTCGCGCTGCATGAAACGACACTTGCCCAGCTGAGCCAGCTGCTGACGCAGGTTCAAGGTGTTGAAATAGTTAGCCATGGTGATTGCTCCGTTCGATTGATTCCATGCCGGATGGCGGCGTTGTCTGAACCACTATAGCGCGGGACACTTATTGCCTGAACTGATATATTCGAAACAGTACGTTGCAATAATTGAAACGTTAACCCTTCATAATCGCCTGCTGAATGTACCGCGAGATGGCAGAAACAAGCCGCCAACCGCTGGATATCGGGCACACAAGCCGCGCCAGGAGCTGAAAGATGGATCTTCGCAATCTCGAGCTGTTTCTCCACCTCGCCGACTCCCTTCATTTCGGCAAGAGTGCCGATGCCATGGCGGTCAGCCCCTCCACCCTGAGCCGCGCCATCCAGCGGCTGGAGCAGGAGACCGGCTGCATCCTGTTCGAGCGGGACAACCGCTCGGTACGGCTCACTCCCGCCGGCGAGAAGCTGCGGGAGTTTGGCGGCGGCCTGTTGCAGGAGTGGCGTCAGCTCAAGCAGGAGCTCAAACGCAACGATGAACCGCTACAGGGGCGGCTGCGGGTCTTCTGTTCGGTCACCGCCAGTTACTTTCTGCTGCCCGAGGTACTGGAGCGCTTTCGCCGCCGCTACCCCCAGCTGGAGATCAAGCTGGAGACCGGTGACCCGGCGCTGGCGGTGGACAAAATCCTGGCCGACGAGGCCGATCTCGCCATCGCTGCCCGCCCCGATGCCCTGCCCGCCAAGCTGGAGTTCGCCAGCCTGCAGCAGGTGCCGCTGGTCTTTATCGCACCACGCAATGCGCCCCAGCTGAACCAGTGGTTCCGTCAGGGCGAGCCGGATTGGGAGCAGCTGCCGGTCATCCTCTCCGAGCAGGGGCTGGCCCGCAAACGCAGCGATCAGTGGTTTCGCAACAAGGGGATCGCCCCCAACATCTACGCCGAAGTGGCGGGTAACGAGGGGATCGTCGCCATGGTGGCGCTCGGTTGTGGCGTGGGGCTGGTGCCGGCGGCGGTGATCGACCACAGCCCGCTCGGCGACAAGGTGCGGATCATCGACCTCAAGCCCGCCTTCAAGCCATTTGATGTGGGGATCGGGGTGCTCAAGAAGCGACTGGAAGAGCCGCTGATCCGCGCCTTCTGGGATACGGCACAGAACCAGAACTCACTGCGCTGAGACAGGCTGGTAGATGAGCGTCGGGTCGGCCATCATCTTGCGACTCGACAACGGCAGATCAGGATTGTTCAGCTCGAGGCGCTGCCGCTGGTCGAGCTGCAAACGGCGGATGGTGCTGCCAAACCCCTCCTCGAAGATCCGGTCAAAATCCCCGGTTTGCCGCGCCCGCTGCAGGCCAAGCTCGATGCGCTGCGCCAGCTCCGGATATTTGGGCGAAACAAAGAAGAGCAGCGCCAGCGGATAGCGAAACACCAGATGGGGCTCGATGGCCAGATCCGGGTGCTGTTTCAGCTCATCCTCGACCTCGATGACGGAGCGCAAAAAACAGTCGAAACGCTGCTTGCGCAACATGTTGAACAGCGCTTCGTAGAGGTTGCCAGCCATCACGTTAAGGCCGTTGGCCCTCAGCAACTGGGTGTCAGGCCAGGATCTGTGCTGGCCGATGATGAGCCCGGAGCGGCGCCAGTCGGCCAGCGAATGAATGGCGGCAAAGCGCCCCTCATCCCCCTGCCGGATCAGACAAACCCGCCAGCCGAGCAGCCCTTTGGCCAATGGAATGTGTACAGCCAGCAGATCCCTTTCCCGCTCCTCATCGGGGGCAAACACTCCGACCTGAACCAGCTCGCCGCTGTGCAGCTCTTTCACCGTCCGCCCCTGTTCCATCGGCGGGCTGGAGACCAGCTGGTAGGGGCCATATTCAGGCACCGTCAGATCAAGGGAGAGCCGCAACAACTGCACCACTGCCGGGTTGGGATGCTCCAGCAGCAGATTCCAGGTGCGGATCGACTGCACGGCAGCCGACGCATCCGCCGCCCACAGCCACAACACCATGCACCACAATCCGACTCGCTTCATTCCCTGCACCATCCAAGCGCCATGCTTCTGGTCATACTATAACGCCAGCCAAGGGCCTGATGCGGCGTTCGCTGCCAGATGTGTGAACCTTCTCCTGTCCCGTCTCATGTCAGAAGTGACAATAGGCAAACCGGGCAAGGGATCGCAGACTGAATATTCGCCATCATCGAACCACCTCAGGGAGGAGTGCCATGAAACAGCATCTGGTCGAGATCAAGGGATCAACCCTGTTTGAGGAGTATTTGCAAAGCATGGGTCTGCCCAGCACCTTGCTGGACAGGGAGCAGGAGATCTATCTGCAGGAGCGGCACCTCGGTGCCATCCGCCGGGTACAGGGGGAGCTGCGCTTTTACCTGCGCGCCAACGCCCTCAACAAACGGTGATCGGGAGCCGGTCACAGAACCTGCAACAAAGAGGTATTAGACTGGTATCTTCCCCCTCTCGACGGGAGTGCCCATGAACGCAAGCGGTCTGGATCGGCTGTTCAAACCCCAATCAATCGCCATCATCGGCGCCTCGACCGATCCGCACAAAGCGGGCCATGTCATCGTTCGCCACCTGCTGGCGGGCCACTTCAAAGGGCCCATCCTGCCGGTCACCCCGCGCAGCAAGGCAGTGGCTGGCGTGCTGGCCTATCCCGATATTGCCAGCCTGCCGCTGGCTCCGGATCTCGCCATCATCTGCACTCGCCGGGAGCGGGTCATCCCCCTGCTGGAGGCGCTTGGCCAGAAGGGAGCGGGCGCCGCTATCATCCTAGCCGCCGATTTTTCACAAGATGATCGGCAGGAGCTGAAACGGCTCTGCAAGCAATATGGCATTCGCCTGCTCGGACCCAACAGTATGGGGATGCTGCTGCCCGGTCAGGGGCTCAATGCCAGCTTTTCACCGATTGCCGCCAAGCCCGGGCAGGTCGCCTTTCTCTCCCAGTCTGCCGCAGTCAGCACCACCATTCTCGACTGGGCCAAGCAGCATGAGCTGGGCTTTTCCGCCTTTATCTCCCTTGGCGATCACTGCGACATCGACTTCGGCCAGCTGCTGGACCAGCTCTCCCGCGACAGCGTCACCCGCGCCATCCTGCTCTACATGGACAAGCTGCACGATGCCCGCCATTTTCTCTCGGCGGCACGAGCGGCCTCGCGCAACAAGCCGATCCTGGTACTGAAAAGCGGACGCCACGATCCGGCTCACGGCCTCGACAACGTCTATGACGCCGCCATCCGCCGCGCCGGCATGTTGCGGGTGCGGGATACCCACGAGCTGTTTGCCGCAGTGGAAACCCTGAGCCACTCCATGACCCTCAAGGGGGAGCGGCTCGCCATCATCTCCAACGGTCGCGGACTGGCCAATATGGCAGTGGATGTGCTGCTGGAGCGGGGCGGCAAGCTGGCTCGCCCACCGCTCGATATCGGCAGCGATGCCACCATCACCACCTATCAGGAAGCGCTGGACAGCGTGTTGCAGGAAGATGGCATCGACGCCATCCTGATCATCCACGCCCCCTCGCTCACGGCACCGAGCACGCCGCTGGCCAGCCATCTAATCGCCCATCTGAAACAGCATCCCAGAGCGCGCCGTTTCAATATCCTCACCAACTGGGCGGGCGAATACTCGGCGCAGGAGGGGCGAAAACTCTTTACCGAGGCGGGTTTCCCGACCTACCGCACGCCGGAAAGCGCCATGGCCGCCTTCATGCACATGGTGGAATACCGCCGCAACCAGAAGCAGTTGATGGAGACCCCGGCATCCCTGCATGGCAACCAGCTCAATGGCGAGCTGTGCCAGCAGCTGATCCGCCAAGCACAGGAGCGCAAACAGCTAAGATTGGATACCCATCTGGTGCACCCGATTTTACAAGCCGCAGGTCTCTCGACCCTGCCAACCTGGATCGTCACCGACGCCATCGAGGCGACCCTTACCGCCGAGCAGATCGGCTATCCAGTGGCGGTAAAACTGCGCTCGCCCGATATCCTGCACAAGTCTGCCGTACACGGGGTGGTACTCAATCTGCGCACCTCGGCCGAAGTGGCGCAAGCCGCAGATGCCATTCTGGACAGGGTCAAACAGCATGATCCGGGCGCCCGCATCGAAGGCTTGCTCGTGCAACGCATGGCTCGCCGCAGCGGCGGCCTCGAACTGCGGGTACGCATCCAGCAAGACGCCATCTTTGGCCCCGTCATCCTGCTGGGCGAGTCGGGCGCCGAACCGCAGGAGATGGTAGCAGCCTTGCCACCGCTCAATCAGGCGCTGGCCCGTTACCAGATCATCGGCGCCCTCAAAAGCCGCAAGATCCGCGAACAAGCCACGCCGGAACGACTGGATATCGATGCCTTGGGCCAAGTGCTTTGCCAGCTCTCCGAGCTATTGCTCGCCTTTCCGGAGATTCAGGAGCTGGATCTGCACCCGCTGCAAGCGTGCGGTGCCGAAATGGTGGTGCTGGATGCCAGCCTCATGCTGGCTGACCCCACCATCCCGACCAGCAACCGACTGGCGATCCGTCCCTATCCTACCGAACTGGAGGAGGGTGCCTGGCTTAAGGATCAGCGCCATATCCTTCTGCGCCCGATCCGGCCGGAAGATGAACCGGCTCACAAGCAGTTCGTGCTGCAGGTCTCCGATGAAGACAGGTACAAACGCTTCTTCGCCGATGTAGGCGAGCTGGGCCATGAAGAGCTGGCTCGCATGACCCAGATCGATTACGACCGGGAGATGGCCTTCGTGGCTGTGGGGCAAGATGGCGAGCTACAGGATCAAATCCTCGGCGTGGTACGCGCTATCTCGACCCCGGACCTGAGCGATGCCGAGTTTGCCATTCTGGTGCGATCGGACTTGAAAGGGGTGGGGCTCGGCAAATTGATGATGGAGAAGATCATCCGTTACGCCAAAGAGCAGGGAATTGGCCAGTTATCTGGCATGACCATGCCCAGCAATCGCGGCATGGTCAACCTCGCCAAACGGCTTGGCTTCAAGATCGATGTCCAGATGGAAGAGGGGGTGGTCAATATGGAACTGCCCTGTAGTCAGCAAGCAGCAGAAGCCTGATTTGGCCCCCTGTAGAGTCATTCAAATAGCTATAAATGAAACTGATAAAGCTCTGATATAGCCAGAAAATGGTGGAAATAACCGGCTATCTGGCACTCTTACTTGGCAGGGAAAAGCCAGATATTGGTGGTTTAACACGCTAAAAACATCAAAGCCCGGTCATGAAGCCGGGCTTTGTGTTAGTTCCTGTGTGCAAATCTGTGGGTCACTGAACAAAACCGCCCATAGCAAAAA
>NZ_CAWLMI010000076.1:0-20985 GCF_963862045.1 Aeromonas sp. 159
CCCGCCAGCAGGTGGTCGCCCCCCTCAACCAGCTGGTCTACTGCGCCCGCCAGATCCAGCGGCAGGATTTCGATCTTAAGCTGCCCGCCCACGGCGAAAACGAGCTGGGGGAACTGTCTCGCGCCTTCGTCACCATGGCCGACGAGCTGGGCAAGCTCTATCGGGAGCTGGAAAACAAGGTGGAAGAGAAAACCGCCAAGCTGCAACAGGCCAACGACACACTCTCGTTTCTCTACTCGACCGCCCAGAAGCTGCACGCTGCCCCGCTCAGCACCCGTACCCTTATCAAACTGCTGGACCGCGCCGCCGCCCACCAGCATATCGACCACATCCGGCTGACCCGCTTCGAGCACAACGCCATGCCGGTCTACATCTCGGGGCGCACCGGCTGGCCCGGCGATCTCGATGCGGTGGCCAGCTTTTATCTGCAGATGGATGAGCAGGAGTTCGGCCGCCTCGACATCATCAGCCAGCACCCCATCGATGAGCGGTTGATCAAGAACTTCACCATGCTGCTGGCTCAGGTGCTGCACAAAGACCAGACCCTGCTGCAACAGCAGCGACTGCTGCTGATGGAGGAGCGGGCGGTGATCGCCCGGGAGCTGCACGACTCGCTGGCGCAGGCCCTCTCCTATCTCAAGATCCAGTCCACCCTGCTCAAGCGCTCTTACGCCAAGGGGCAGCATGACAAGGCGCAGGAAGCGATGCAGCAGATCGACGAGGGGCTTAGCAATGCCTATACCCAGTTGCGCGAACTGCTCGGTACCTTCCGTCTCACCATTGGCGATGCCAATCTGGGGGAAGCGATCCGCGTCATGCTTGATCAACTGCAACCTCAGACCCAAGCCGAAATCCGGTTCCATTACGGACTGGCCGACAACGACCTGGAGGCGGGCCAGCATATCCACATTTTGCAGCTGATCCGTGAGGCAGTGCTCAATGCCATCAAACATGCCAACGCGCAAGTGATTGATGTTAGCTGTGAGACCCTCGCCAGTGGTAACATTGAGGTTCAGATTTCAGATGACGGTGTCGGGATCGGACTCGCCAGCTCGGCGATCAACCATTACGGGTTGAGCATCATGAACGAGCGCGCCAGCAAACTGCACGGTCTGCTGACCATCAACGAGCAGCAACCACAAGGCACCTGCGTGCATCTGACCTTTCCCACCAGTCTAGCGAGAGACGCCTGATGGACGAGATGAAATACACAGTTCTGGTCGTAGATGACCATCCCCTCATGCGCAAAGGGATTGTGCAGTTGCTGGCTCTGGAAGAGAACATGGAGGTGACCGGTGAAGCCTCCAACGGCACAGATGCCGTGGCGCTGGCCAAAGAATCAGAGCCGGACCTGATCCTGCTCGACCTCAACATGAAGGGGCTCTCCGGCCTCGATACCCTCAAGGCGCTACGGGCCGAAGAGATCACCTCCCGGGTGGTGATCCTCACCGTCTCCGATGCCCGTCAGGATGTGGTTGCTTTGCTCAAGGCGGGTGCCGACGGCTACCTGCTCAAGGATACCGAGCCTGATCTGCTGCTGGCCCAGCTGGCCGACGTGATGACCGGCAAGCAGATCCTGAGCGAACCGCTGCGCCCCTATCTCGAAAACATCTACGAGCTGGATCACCTGCAGCAGAAGCTGGAAAGCTTAACGCGTCGCGAAATGCAAATCCTGCGCGAAATTGCAAAAGGCCTCTCCAACAAACAGGTCGCCTCGGTACTCCATATCTCCGAGGGAACGGTCAAGGTTCACGTGAAGAGCCTGCTGAAGAAACTCGAGGCGCAAAGCCGCGTGGAAGCGGCTGTCATGTATCTGGAGCAGCGCAACTAAGCGCCCTCAACCGTCCGAAAAGCCACCCTCCGGTGGCTTTTTTCATTCTCTGGCACAGTCGCTGCATTGTCATATTCAGCAACTACTCAATGGAGGATGGAACATGAAACTACAACCTTTGGCACTGTTCCCCTTGCCTTCCCACATACTGCCGGGCGGCAAGCTTCCTCTGCGTCTGTTCGAGCCACGCCACCTGCAGATGCTCAAGGAGTCATTCATCAACGATCAGGGCTTTGGCATCGTGATGGAAGAGTCGACCACCTCGGGACAATCCGGCCGCATTCTGCCGGTGGGCACCCGGGTCAAGGTGACAGACTTCTACACCCTCAATGATGGTCTGCTGGGTGTGACGGTGCTGGGACTGGAGCGCTTCTGCATCCACGAGATGGAAACAGACGAGATGGGCCTGCGCCGGGCCAAGGTGGAGATGCTGCCCAACTGGCCGAGCACCCACTCAGATTTCAACGACAAGCTGCTGGTCAATCGCCTGCGGGAAGTGTTCGAGCAGTATCCGGAGCTTGATGAGCTCTATCCGGACAAGCGTTTTGAAGATGCCGCCTGGCTCTGCCAGCGCTGGCTCGAGATATTGCCGATGCCGATTTATGAAAAGCAGATGCTGATTGCCAAACAAAACAGCGAAGCGGCCCGTAAATTTCTGCATCGCCTGATTTCACAATGACAAAAACAGCATTGCAAAATGCAATTATTCCAACAATGAAAATGTGAAATTCGCATTTTGCGAGTAAGTAGGAACGCAAAACACCATACCAAGAGAGAGCCGCTGCGCTAAACGGCCAAAATTGAACACAAAAGAGTCCCAAAAAAGTTGGCACAGATTTTTCATATAGATTGATACAACCCGATTTATCCCGTGCTCTCTTCAGTATTTGCTGAAGAACTGGTCAACCCACAAAGTTGACCATTTTTTTTATCCGCGCGTCGGCAACCGCTGACCAAAGTGACGCTGCAAACACTCTCTCAACCGTGACAAGGTGATGGGCTTGGCGAGAAAGTCATCCATCCCCTGCGCCAGACAGCACGCCTTGTCCTCCGCCATCGCATTGGCCGTCAGGGCGACGATAGGCATGGTGCATCCCAACTCACGCAAGCGTCGGGTCGCTTCCAATCCGTCCATCAGGGGCATCCGCATATCCATCAGGATCAGATCCGGGAGCTGCTCATCCACCTGCGCCAGCGCCTCCAGACCATTGGCAGCCAGCCGTACCTTGCCCACCAGTTTTTGCAGCATCAGCGATACCACCAGCTGATTTACCGGGCTGTCCTCCACCACCAGCACATCCAGTGGCAGCAGTGCCGAAGCCCCCTCCTCCCGCTGCGGCTGACTATGGCAGGGTAGCGCCATGCCGGGCAGTTCGAACCAGAAACAGCTTCCCTTACCCGGCTCGCTCTTCAGGTGGATCTCACCTCCCATCAGGGTAACCAGACGCTTGCTGATGGCAAGACCCAGGCCGGTACCGGAAAAACGCCGGGTGGCCGAGTTGTCGACCTGGGAGAAGGGTTCAAACAGCAGCGCCTGATCCGCATCGGCGATCCCGATCCCGGTGTCGGAGACCGAGATAAGCAGCTTCTCATCCTGCCAACCCAGGTGCAGTGTCACCTGCCCCTGCTCGGTAAACTTGAGGGCGTTGTCCAGCAGATTGCCCATCACCTGTGACAAACGCATCGGATCCCCCTGTAACTCCCGGGGTACCGACTCATCGACCCGATAAACCAGCGCAATCCCCTTGGCGGTCGCGCGAGCTTGCAGCGGCTCGACCAGAGATTGGCAAAGCTGGACGGGTTGCAGGGTCTCGCAGTGAAACACCAGGGTTTGCGACTCAATTTTCGAAAAATCGAGCACGTCGTCGATGATGGTTTGCAGCAATCTGGCCGAGTGGGTGGCATGGCGCAGCAGGCTCTGTTGCTCCGGCGCTAGCTCGGCATGCTGCACCAGATCGAGCATCCCCAACACCGCATTCATGGGCGAGCGGATCTCGTGGGTCATCATGGCTAGAAACTGGGACTTGGCACGGTTGGCCGCTTCGGCCTCATCCCGAGCCCGCGCCAGCTCCTCTTCCCTACGGATCTGGTTGCTGATATCCCGGGCAGTGCCGCGATAACCAATAAACAGGCCATCATGGTCAAAACAGGGCTCGGCGCTCACTTCCATCCAGCAGGGGCCGTGTTGCAGCGCAACCTGCATCCGTACCCCTCGCACCGGCTGGCGCAGCGCCAAAAGCTGCAGGTATTTCTGGGCATCGCAGCTTTGCTTGTTGCAGACGTAGTCATAGAGGGTCGGCCGGGTCGCCTGC
This sequence comes from Aeromonas sp. 159, assembly GCF_963862045.1. Lineage (NCBI taxonomy): Bacteria > Pseudomonadati > Pseudomonadota > Gammaproteobacteria > Aeromonadales > Aeromonadaceae > Aeromonas > Aeromonas sp. 159. Next base: position 4,144 of record NZ_CAWLMI010000076.1, read on the forward strand.
GGGGTCATCTCATCCAGATAACCCGGCTCAGAGGCGTAACTGAGGCGATGCTCGGCATCTGTCTCCCAGAACCAGTCAGAAGCCATGGCGGCGAAGCTGCGAAAACGGCGTTCGCTGGCCTGCAGCGCCTCGGTTTTTACCGCGACCTGCTCCTGCAAGCGGGCCCGATAGGTGATGTTGACCAGCGCCTGGGCGATAAGAGGACGGCAACGCTCCATGGCGGCCTTGCTGGTGAGATCGAAGGTGCCCGCCCGAGCGTGGCGGCAGATGAGGGTGGCGGTAAAACCGGGGGCCTGCAGCCCGGTCAGCATCACGCTGGCCCAGCCCGGCTCGCTCGCCAGCGGCGCAAGCTCAGGCAGCTGGGCGGGATCGTAAATCACCAGGGTTTCACCCGAGATGGCGCGGGCAAATGCCGGGGTCATGCGCCAGCTGCGGGCAGAGAGCATAGGCTCGGTACTGAGGTGGGTACTCCCCTGCTCCCCTTCCCAGGCCACTACATCCGCGTGTTCAAAGCCGATAAAGGGTTTGAGCACCTGGATAAGGCTCTCCAGTACCTGCTCCAGCGTCTTGGCATCGGCGAGGGTGGCAACCCCGCCCAGCAGGGTCTGGGACTCGTGACGATACTTGGCCTCGCGCTCGCGGCAACGCATAAGGTCGACCAGCGTGGTCTGCAATTTGTCGCCGAGGGCTTCCAGTTCACTGTTGCCAATCATCTTGTTGCCTGCTCTGCTCTGTTATGTTCTGCCGACTCAACGGGTCAGGAAAATCACGCTAGATACCATCAGGTTGCCGTGGGCCAGCTCGCCATTGGGCAGCCGCCCCTGCTCGCCGAAGGTAAAGGGGGTGATAAAGGGGATCTTGCCGAGACGAGCCTGGCTCTGCTCGACAAATTGGCACAACATATCACCTAGCGCCAAACGGCAACCAGCACAAAAGATGATGAGCGCGCCGATAGGCTGCAATTCCACATCGACCCCATACCCTGGCTCAACGCGCATGGCATTGAGGCTGCGCTGCAACAACCCTTCCTGACTGCTGTACATCAACAGCAGACGCTCCCCTTGATCCACATCGGTAAAGAGCCGCAGCCCGCCCTGTTCGGTCACCGCTTCGGGGTGAGAGAGTTTGTAGTAAGGAATGCCATCCAGCGCTCCCACCTGACGGGCCAGCGGGGTGAGCGTGGTCTCCCGCAAAATCGCCCCTACCGGCCAGGGCTGCTCGCGCCCGCACCAGCGGGCATAGACCTCGGCGGCAGGCTGGTGATCGATGGTGAGTACCTCCCGCCCGTTGCAGGCGGTGATCTCGCCGCTGAATTCGGCAGGCACATAACCGGAGTGAAACTGAAAAGCGAGCTGGCAATCGGGATAGAGCACCGCCAGACCGATGCCATCCTGAGCCACCGCCTCATCCCAGCAGAGCTGCCAGTCACCGCTGACGCTACTATCAGCCGCGGATCCACCGACCACCGGCACCGAGGCACCGAGTTCGGCCTCGATTCCTGCCAGCAACCCCTCCTCCTTGCCGGGACTGGCGTGAAACAGGATCAGCTGGGGCAGCTCGCCTGGTCGACCACAGTCGCTCATGGCTCGGCGCAGCAACTGCCGCACATCCACCCCGTCACCGCTGGCACCGGCTACCCCGAAGGCCCCTTTCTCATCGTACAGGGCAGCAACGGCCAGCCCATATCCGTCTCGGGCGTGGTGTCCCATCTCGGTCATGACACCACCGCAAGAGCTGCACCCAAGCAAGCGGGTCGTCGGGAACTGGCGTTTGAGCGCGTCGCGCAGTATCGCCCCCTCATGGGCTTGGGTAAAATAGAGTAACAGCAGGGAGGGGGCCTGATCGGCATGGTGGCGCAGCTGCGCGCAGATATCTTGGGCCGCCAGCGATGAACTCTGGGCAAGGGAGTGAACGGTCAGAAATTTCAACACCATCTCCTTGTTTTATCGAATGGCAGCCTCAAGCAAAAATCATACCTTTATCAAACAATTATCTCGCTTCGCTTGCTAACATAGCGGTCAACTGAGACCAATGACAGGACGCCCATATGTGGCAAAAAAACATCAATGACTTCGATCGGGTCGTTGCCATCGGTGGTGGCCACGGCATGGGACGAGTGCTTTCGTCCCTCTCGTTTCTCGGTCAACGGCTCACCGGCATCGTCACCACCACAGATGATGGTGGCTCGACCGGACGCCTGCGCAAGAGTCAGGAGTGCATCGCCTGGGGCGATCTGCGCAACTGCCTGAACCAGCTGGTGACCGATCCCAGCATCGGCAGCCTGTTGTTCGAGTACCGCTTCGCCGGCAAAGGCGAGCTGGCGGGCCACAACCTTGGCAACCTGATGCTGCTGGCGCTCGATAATCTCTGTGTCCGTCCTCTTGATGCTATCAAGCTGATCAGTGACATGCTCAAAATCGAGTCACAATTGCTACCCATGTCTGAATTTCCCACCGATCTCTGCGCCCATATGGAGTGTGGCACCCAGATCCTGGGAGAGGTATCCATCGATCAACTGGCAACACCGCCTCTCTCCCTCGGCCTGATGCCGGAAGTGCAAGCGACCCGGGAAGCGGTGCTGGCATTGCAGCAGGCGGACATGATCATTCTGGGGCCGGGCAGTTTCCTCACCTCCATCATGCCGCCATTGCTGCTGGCCGAGATCGCCCAGGCCATCAACGAGAGCAGCGCCATGCTGGTTTTCGTCTGCAATCTGGTGGCGGAAAACGGCCCTGCCAGTCAGCTGGATCTGATGAGTCAGTGTCGCTGGCTGGAGTCCCGGGTCGGTCAGGGTCGGCTGGATGCCATCCTGGCCCCACAGGGCGCGAGTGATGCGGGGGACTGGCAAGGGCGAGTGATCGAAGCCGAGCTGGGCGAGCTTGAGCTGCCGCATCGGCACGATCGATTGAAGCTGAAACTGGCGCTGGACCGGATCATCCAGCAACTGCTCAACCAGCGTTAGGCAACGGTCACGGCGCCACGGCATCCCTGCATGGCGCCGTTACTGATAATCGGCAAGAAACGCGAGCACCTGGGGCAAGGAGGCCTCCAGCAGTTGCAACTGGCGCTCTGCCTCAGCCACATCGGCCTGCTTGCTGGCCATCTCCAGCGCCATCACCTGCTGATAACTCGGTATGGCGCCATAGCTGCCACAGGATGATTTCATGCTGTGAGCCACCCGAGCCAGCGCCTCCCACTCTCCCTGTTCATAGAGGGGTCTGAGCTGACTCAGCTGCTCGCCCACCTCTTCAATAAAGACTGCGATGACCACGGGCAGCATATCCGGACCGATATCCTCTGCCAGCTGCTGCAACACCTTACGATCCACCCACTCCATGCGAGGCTCCTCCAGAACGGTATTCAAACAGACCATACTATAGATAGTTTTCGATGTCGTGGCTCACGACCAGGCAGTGATGAAGCACCCGGTTGGATGGCTCAGGGAATAAAGTGGCAAAAAATGTGATCAGTATCGAAATAGCGATGCTGAAACGCCCGTCAAGACAACAACTTGATTGCCACAAATTAACAATTGATCAACACTCAATGCTGTCAGAGTGATGATGCTCAGCAACACCTCTCATCCCTTTTGCCTTTTATGGCTGCTGCGAAGAACCAGGGTAGGTATCTACCCTGGTATTTTTTTATCTTGCTCAAGCGCGACCTGGTTGGTCGCCACCCGCTCCCCCATGCGAAACAGATTGAATTCGCCGGGCGCCATTTTGACCCAATTCTCATTGCCGGTCAGCGGACGGGTGGTGATCAGGGTCACCACATCGTTGGGGGTGGTCTCGCTTTGAAAGTCGATCACCACCTCCTCATCCAGCAGGCTCGCCTCGCCAAAGGGCGCACAGCGAGTCAGCCAGTGCAGGTTGTTGCTGCAGTAGCTCATCACATACTCCCCGTCCGAGAGCAGCATGTTGAACACCCCGAATGCTCTGAGCTCGTCACACAGGGTGGCGAGATAGCGAAACATGGCGGGAAAGTTTGCCGGACGCTTGGGATATTTTTGCTCCAGCCGATCGAGCAGCCAGCAGAAGGCGTGCTCGCTGTCGGTATCCCCCACCGGCCGGTGGCGACCGGTTGGCAGCTTCTTGTAACCGGTGAGCTGACCGTTGTGGGCGAAGGTCCAGTAACGGCCCCACAGCTCACGGGTAAAGGGGTGGGTATTTTCCAGTGACACGCAACCACGATTGGCCTGCCGAATGTGGCTGACCACGGCGCAGCTCTTGATGGGCAGCGCCTGTACCAGTCTGGCGATGGGAGATTGGGCGCTGGGCTCGGGATCCTTGAAGGTGCGAAAGCCCTTCCCCTCGTAGAAGGTGATCCCCCAGCCATCCTTGTGGGGCCCGGTCTTGCCGCCGCGCAGCATCAACCCGGTAAAGCTGAAGCAGATATCGGTCGGCACATTAGCACTCATGCCGAGCAGTTCGCACATATCCGGCAGACTCCTTTCATGATTTGGCTTGTGTCATGTTCGACCAGCACGCTGGTTCGACAGACAGCAGGGGAAGGCGCAATCCCTTCCCCTGTGACTGGCAACAACCGGCAGATGGCGAACCATGCTACCGGCGTTGCCCTTGTCTGGTGACGATGGCCTGATTACTTGGCCATCTCTTTTTCGACCAGCTGGATCAGGATGTGGATAACCTTGATGTGCACTTCCTGAATACGGTCGGCATAGCCAAAGTGCGGCACGCGGATCTCGACATCCGCCAGACCCGCCATCTTGCCGCCATCCTTGCCGGTCAGGGCGATCACTTTCATGCCTTTGGCGCGGGCAGCCTCGATGGCTTTCAGGATATTGCCGGAGTTGCCGCTGGTGGAGATGCCGAGCAACACGTCGCCACGGCGGCCGACCGCTTCCACATAGCGGGAGAAGACATAGTCATAGCCAAAGTCGTTGGAGACGCAGGAGAGGTGGCTCGGATCTGAGATGGCGATACCGGCATAACCCGGGCGGTTCTCGCGGTAACGACCGGTCAGCTCTTCGGCGAAGTGCATGGCGTCACAGTGGGAGCCACCGTTGCCACAGGAGAGCACCTTGCCCTCTTCCTTGAAAGAGTCAGCCAGCAGTTTGGCGGCCGCTTCGATGTTTTTCAGGTTCTGCTCATCAGCCAGGAAGGCCTGCAGCACGCTGGCAGCTTCGGTCAGTTCATTGCGGATCAATTCTTGGTACATGATGTCTCTTCCACTGTTTTTAGTGTGCGTGTAGATCGCGGCTATTCTCGCACAAGCGAATCGCACAGTCGCCCCCCTGCGAGCCACAGTGCTGGCGGCGCGTGAGCGTTATAGGGATCACAGAGAGAAGGTAATGAAGATGTAAACAGCTTGATAACTTTGTGCGTATGAATTACAACAGGGGCCATATCCAACAGGTCAGACCTCTGGATCAGTTACGCCACGTTGGCAACCTAACCACGCAAGGAGCAAGCAATGACGACGACCCTCACTCTGCTCGGGGTGATCCTGGTTATCGGAGCCCTGGCCTATCGCCGGGCATCCCTGTTCATCTCCACCCTGGTCACCGGCGCCGCCCTGGTGCTTGGCGCCATCTATGGTCATGTGCCCTTGCTGGTATGGGCGCTGTTCGCGGTGATCGCCATCCCGCTCAATCTGGTGGAATTTCGCCGCAATCAAATAACCAAGCCGCTGTTCAAGATCTACAAATCGATCATGCCGGAGATGTCCCGCACCGAGAAAGAGGCGATTGAAGCGGGCACCACCTGGTGGGAAGCCGATCTGTTCGCGGGCAACCCGGACTGGAAAAAGCTGCACGCCATCCCGGTCAGCACCCTCTCTGCCGAAGAGCAGGCCTTTATGGATGGTCCGGTCGAGGAAGTGTGCCGCATGGTGAGCGACTGGGAAGTGACCCACGAGCGCGCGGATCTCTCCCCCGAGGTGTGGCAATACCTGAAGGACAACAAGTTCTTCGCCATGATCATCAAGAAGAAATATGGCGGTCTGGAGTTCTCGGCCTACGCCCAGTCCTGCGTCCTGCAAAAACTGTGCGGTGCCAGCGCCGTGCTCGCCTCCACCGTCGGCGTACCCAACTCGCTGGGCCCGGGCGAACTGCTGCAGCACTACGGCACTGACGCGCAGAAGGATTACTACCTGCCCCGCCTGGCGGTAGGTAAAGAGATCCCCTGCTTCGCCCTGACCAGCCCGGAAGCGGGTTCTGACGCAGGTTCCATCCCCGACTTCGGTATCGTCTGCAAGGGCGAGTGGGAAGGGAAAGAGGTGCTCGGTATGCGCCTCACCTGGAACAAGCGCTATATCACGCTCGCCCCTATCGCCACCGTCTTGGGTCTCGCCTTCAAACTGCGTGATCCGGAACACCTGCTGGGTGAAGAGGAAGAGCTCGGCATCACCTGCGCGCTGATCCCGACTCACATCAAGGGTGTCGGCATCGGCCGTCGCCACTTCCCGCTCAACGTGCCGTTCCAGAACGGCCCGACCCAGGGCAAGGATGTGTTCGTCCCGCTCGATTTCATCATCGGTGGCCCGGCCATGGCCGGTCAGGGCTGGCGCATGCTGGTCGAGTGTCTGTCGGTCGGTCGCGGCATAACCTTGCCCTCCAACAGCACTGGCGGCGTCAAGATGCTGGCCCTGGCGAGCGGTGCCTACAGCCGCATCCGTCGCCAGTTCAAGCTGCCCATCGGCAAGATGGAAGGGATTGAAGAGCCGCTGGCCCGCATCGGCGGCAACGCCTACATCATGGGCGCCGCAGCCAACCTGACCGTGACCGGTATCGACCTTGGCGAGAAGCCCTCGGTCATCTCCGCCATCGTCAAATACCACCTCACCGACCGGGCCCAGAAGTGCATCATCGATGCCATGGATATCCACGGCGGCAAAGCCATCTGCATGGGCCCCAACAACTATCTGGCCCGTGGCTATCAGGGTGCCCCCATCGCCGTTACGGTAGAAGGGGCCAACATCCTGACCCGCAGCATGATCATCTACGGTCAGGGCGCCATCCGTTGCCACCCGTATGTACTGCCGGAGATGCTGGCCGCCAGCCACCCCGACAAGGAGCAGGCGCTGAAGGATTTCGACAAGGCGGTATTCAGCCACGTCGGCTTTGCCATCAGCAACCTGGTACGCAGCTTCTGGCTCGGTATCACCGGCGCCCGCTTTGCCGCGGCCCCTTACAAGGATCAGACCAAGGGCTACTACCAGCAGCTCTCCCGCCTCTCGGCCAACCTGGCGTTCCTGTCAGACATGGCGATGGGCACCCTGGGTGGCGAGCTCAAGCGCAAGGAGCGGGTCTCCGCCCGTCTTGGCGACGTGCTGAGCCAGCTCTATCTGGCCTCAAGCGCCCTCAAGCGCTATCAGGATGAGGGACGCCAGCAGGCCGACCTGCCACTGCTGCACTGGGCACTGCAAGATGCCATGTTCAAGGCACAAGAGGCGATCGACGAGCTACTGCGCAACTTCCCGAACCGCTGGATTGGTCTTGCCCTGCGCGCCGTGGTGCTGCCGCTGGGTCGTGACCTGAACCGTCCATGCGACAAGCTGGACCAACAAGTGGCCCGTCTGCTGCAAACCCCGAGCGAGACCCGTAGTCGCCTGGCCAAGGGGCAGTATCTGACCCGCGAAGAGGGCAACCCCTTCGGTCTGCTGGAGCAGGCGCTCGATGACGTGCTGGCCGCCGAGCCGCTGTTCGAGAAAGTCTGCAAGAGCGATGGTATCAAGCGTCCCTTCATGGCGCTGGACAAGGTGGCCGACATTGGCCTGGCCGCTGGCGTACTGACCCAGAGCGAAGCGGAGCTGCTGCGCCGCGCCGAGGTAAGTCGCCTGCGCACCATCAACGTCGATGATTTTGACCCCATCGATCTGGTGGCCAACAAGAAGCTGTTTGAAGCCTCCGCTTACCATCACGCGGCCTGATAACCAGCTATCGACAACGCCTCCCTTGTGGAGGCGTTTTTTATGGGCGCTCACCACTATTCACGGCCCGAACAGCCACCACTTGCACTCACAGCTCCCCCGACCAGCTGCGGGCCCCGTGTGGTCAGCTAGGAAAAAAGGCACAATAGCCGACAAATCGAATCACCAAGGAAGCCAAGATGACCCTTGAGCACCTGATCCTGTGGCGCCGCGACCTGCACCGCCTGCCGGAAGCCGCCTGGAAAGAGTTTCGCACCACCAGCCTGATTGCCCACCACCTGAGCGAGCTCGGTTATCGCATCGTGCTCGGCGACAAACTGCTGGCCAGCAATCTGATGATGGGGCGTGATGTGGATGTGGCGGCCGAGAAGGCTCGCGCCCGTCGTCAGGGAGCCCATCCCGACTGGCTGGAGCGGATCGGCGATGTCACTGGCCTGATGGGAGAGCTGGATACCGGCCGTCCCGGTCCGACCCTGGCCTTTCGCTTCGATATCGACGCGGTGGAGGTGGAAGAGTCCGATGCTGAACAACACCAACCGCAGCAGCAGGGTTTTGCCTCCCACAACAAGGGGTGGATGCACGCCTGCGCCCACGATGGCCACACCGCCATCGGCATGGGGCTGGCCAGCCAGCTGATGGCGATCAAGGAGCAGCTGTGCGGTCGCATCAAGCTCTTCTTCCAACCCGCCGAAGAGGGGTGTCGTGGTGGCAAGGCGCTGGCTGCCGGTGGCGCACTCGATGACGTGGATGCCCTGCTCTCGCTCCATATCGGTATTCACGCTGGCAGCGGCGAGCTGGTGATCAATCCCACCGAATTTCTCTGCTCCACCAAGTTCGACGTCCACTTTATGGGCACCGCCGCCCACGCGGGACTCGAACCCAACGCCGGCAGCAATGCGCTGGCAGCCGCCTGCATGGCCACCACCGCCATGCTCGGCATTCCCCGCCACCGCGACGGCATGACCCGCATCAACGTCGGCCAGCTTCACGCTGGCAGCGGCCGCAACGTCATCCCCGATCATGCCGAGCTGCGCGGTGAGACCCGCGGCGCCGACAGCGCGCTCAACGACTACATGTTCAGTCAGGTACAGCGCATCGTCGAAGGGACTGCCCTCGCCCACGGTGTCACCTATCGCATCATCAAGCAGGGTGAGGCCATTGCCCTCGACAACAGCCCGGCGCTGCAGGCCGAGCTGGCGGCGCTGGCCCGCAAGCAGGGGCTCGCCACCATCCAGACTCGCCGCTTTGGCGCCAGCGAAGATGCCGGTTTTCTGATGGAGCGGGTGCAAAAACAGGGGGGCGAAGCGGCTTACCTCATTCTGGGGGCTGATCTGGCGGCACCACACCATCACAACGAATTCGATTTCGATGAGCGGGTGATGCAAAGCGGGGTAGAGCTACTGGCCGCCTGGGCCCGTGCCCGACTGGGTGTGGCAGAAGCAGCCCTCTCTTGATATCCCCTCGGCAAGCTCACCGGCTAACGGGATCAAAAAAAGGCGCCTCGGCGCCTTTTTTCTGCAAGAAAAACCTGAGCGCTACTCGCGGTGCTTGCGATGCACATCGGGGCGACCACCGGTCACGCTATCGGCTCTCCCCTCCTCTTTGGCCTTCTCGGCCCGCTTTTTGCGCATCTCGCGGGGATCGGCGATGAGCGGGCGGTAGATCTCGATACGATCGCCGTCGTGCAGCGGCTCGCTCCCTTTCACCGGGCGGCTGTAGATACCGAACTTGTTGACCGCCAGATCGATCTCGGGGTGTTTTTGTACGATGCCGGACTGCTCGATGGCCGCCTGCACGCAGGTCTCGGGCGCCACCCGCAGGGCAATCACCGTCTGCTGCTGCGGCAAGGCATAGACAACCTCGATATTGAGCTGGTCAGACACCGTAGACCTCCTTCGCCCGGTTGGAGAAGGCGGAGACCATGGAGCTCACCAGATCGCGGAATACCTGACCAAAGGCCACCTCGATAAGCTTGGAGGTAAACTCGAAATCGAGATCAAACTCCACCTTGCAGGCGTCGACATCGAGCGGGGTAAAGGTCCACCAGCCCGCCAGCTTGCGGAACGGGCCATCCACCAGCTCCATCCTGATCTGACGGTTCACATCCAGCTGATTGCGGGTGGTAAAGGTCTTGGCAATCCCCGCCTTGGCCACATCGACCGACGCCATCATGTAGTCATCGCCCGCCTCGTGGACACGGCTGCCAACACAGCCGGGCAAAAACTGCGGATAGGCATCCACATCGTTAACCAACTTGAACATCTGTTCTGCACTGAACATCACCAGGGCACTGCGCGTAATTCGGGGCATGGCTTTTCCTCATCCAATCGGCGCGATTTTATCACCATGTTTGGGGTTGTGGAGGTAAAACCTCAGCCAAACCGCTCAGAAAGCCACCACTTGACCTGCTGCGCGTTTTACAGCCGCCCCTGCCTACGTATAATACGAGCCTCCTAGTCATTGCCGGAAATCGCCCGTCATGAGCAAAAAAAACAGTAAAAACAAAGCCGGGTCCAGCACCATTGCACTCAACAGAACCGCGCGCCACGAATACTTCATCGAAGAGAAGATCGAAGCGGGTCTGTCCCTGCAAGGGTGGGAAGTCAAATCCCTGCGGGCGGGCAAGGCCAACATCAGCGAAGCCTATGTCATCTTCCGCGATGGCGAGGCCTATCTGTTCGGCTCCAGCTTCCTGCCACTGCAAGCGGCCTCCAGCCACGTGGTATGTGACCCGACCCGCACCCGCAAACTGCTGCTGAGCCGTCGTGAACTCGACAAGCTCGAAAGCCTGATTGCCCGTCAGGGCTACACCATAGTTCCCCTCGCCCTCTACTGGAAACAGTGCTGGGTCAAGGTCGAGATCGGCCTGGTGAAGGGCAAGAAAGAGCACGACAAGCGCGAAGATACCAAGGCCCGCGAATGGGATCGGGAAAAAGCTCGCATCATGAAGAACAAGCATCGCGGCTAACCTGCGACTGGCAGGATCAGAACGCCAGTTCACCTTCCCCCGGCGCAGCTGGCTCTTCAGGCTCAGCTGCGTACAATAAATCGGCAAACAGACTGGCTGCCAGAGGGAATGGGTATCAACGCCTTGCTATGACAGCATTTTTGCGTACAATCGCAATTAACAACTTGGGGCTGATTCTGGATTCGACAAGATTCACGAAACCCAAGGTGCATGCCGAGGTGCGGTAGGCCTCGTTAATAAACCGCAAAAAAATAGTCGCAAACGACGAAAACTACGCACTAGCAGCTTAATAACCTGCATAGAGCCCTTCTACCCTAGCTTGCCTGTGTCCTAGGGAATCGGAAGGTCATCCTTCACAGGATCGTGTGGAAGTCCTGCTCGGGGCGGAAGCATTAAAACCAATCGAGCTAGTCAATGCGTGGCGTGTCTCTCCGCAGCGGGTTGGCGAATGTAAAGAGTGACTAAGCATGTAGTGCCAAGGATGTAGTAATTTTGGACGGGGGTTCAAATCCCCCCAGCTCCACCAAACGTTTGGAAAGGGCCACCTCGCAAGAGGTGGCCCTTTTTATTTGTCCATGTCCATGTTGTTTACCGATATCAAACTGGTTGGATTTTTTCCAATATCCCCCTTGAACTAACCTTTGGCAAAAAATCAGGCGCATCACCGCGCAGGCTTTATCATCAGGTTGCCATCCCAGTACTAGCCGGACTCACAGCCGCACATTGGCATGTCATGACCCAATATTGAGTAAATTGATGTTGGCCGCTGCATTTTAATGCACTTACAATATGCGCCCAATTCTGTTGGATTCCTTCTGATGCTCCGCCAATGTGATCGTCTATTCCTGTTTCTCCTGCTACTGCTCTGGGGCGTGGCGGCGCACGCCATTACCAGTCTGAATGAAGACGAGTTTGATCTGTCTGAGCGCGCCTGGCTGTCATCACACCAGGAGTTGGTCATCGGCATGCCGATGATGGGTGACCCTCCATACAGCTATAAGGATGCAGATCAACGCTTTACCGGCCCAGTCCCCGATATTGCGCAGCAGATTGCCAGAACGCTCGGGTTGACCCTGCGCTACAAGGTTTACCCCTCCTACGTGGATGCGCTGTCCGGACTTGACCACGGCGCAATCGACATACTGGTGAACGACCAGCCAAGCGAACAATGGCGATCCAATATTGTCTCCCTCCCGTTTTTGCTCTCCATGCCGCGCGGCGTGCTGCTCAACAATGGCAAAACGAAGTTGTCACGACAGGATGCCCATGGTTTGCACTGGATCTGTGTCACGGGAGTCAATGCTTGCAGTGAATTGAAAAAACTGGGATTTCCCCGTGTGACCGAGGCAGAGAGTCGCAGCGAAGCAGCCTTTATGCTCAAAAAGCGCATGGCTGACGCCTATCTTGCCGACATGCCGTCACTGGTGATGGTGAAAGATCAGCACCCCAAGGCTGGCTTCACCATTGCCACTCCGGAATGGGTAAGCGGCACGTCTCTCTCCATCAATATGCACAAGAGCGCCCCGGCACTGGTCAGCCTGGTGAGCAAGGCATTCAACGAGATACCGGTTGAAGATCGTCGTCATATGCTGGCAGCTACCACGACTCGCCAACATGCGGACTCAGGAGCGGTGAAGTCTGTGCAGTTTACCCCTGAGGAGCAGGAGTGGCTCAACCAGCATCCTGAGCTCACTTACGGCGTCTCTCCGGACTGGACCTCCATGAGCGAATTCAATTACCGGGGCAGGCTGGTCGGTTATGTGGCGGACCTGATGGCGCTGATGCAGCAAGTCTCCGGGCTGAAGTTCTCTCTGGTTCGCACCAATAGCTGGGGTGAAACCCAGAATATGCTGAAGCTGCGGCAGATCGACTTTATTCCGGCCATCTCCCCCAACCACGACCGCGGCCAGTTTGCGCTGTTCACCCCCGGCTATCTGTTTGTCGATCGGGTAGTCATTGCCCCCAAACGCAGTGCCGATATCACCGATCTCTCACTGCTGCGAGGGCAACGGGTCGGCATGGTGCATGGCTCGCTGGATAAAGATCTACTGACCCACATCGGCGCCCATCCGGTAGAGGTCAACAATGACAACCGCTTGCTGGAGCTGCTGGACACGGGCGATGCCGACTACGTGATGGTCACCCTGCCATCCATCAACAAGCGGGTGAGCGAACGCTATCAGGTGGTCTATGCCGGCAAAGACTTGCGCCTGCCGGTCGCCATGGCCACGCGCAAAGATCCCATGCTGCAGCGGATCCTTACCAAGGTGCTCTATTCGATACCGCCGGAGGAGCTCAATAAAGTGGAGAGACGCTGGCTCTCCATGAGCGTGCAGACCGGCATCAATAACGAAACAGTGCTGTTCTGGTTCGCAATGGGCGGCGCAACTGCCACCCTGCTGTTTACCCTGTTCTGGGCCTGGAACCGTACCCTGAAACGGGAGATCGTGCAGCGACAACGGGCCGAGAAGACGCTCAATGAACAGTTGGTGTTCATCCAGACCCTGCTCGACTCCCTGCCCAATATGGTGGCGCTGCGGGATCGCGATCATCGCCTGACCCTCAGCAACCGGGCATACCGCGAGCTGTTTGTCGGTGATGGGGAAGAAGGTGATCGCTGGGGCTATATGACCGAGGACGAGCGGCAACAGATGTTGCGCGAGGAGCGTGCGGTCTGGGAAACCGGCGAGATCTTCCAAGGATCGGGTTATACCCAGCGCGAGGGGGATGTTCCCCTTCACGTGGTCTACGTCAAGTTGCCCTATCGCGCAGCAGACGGCGCGATTCAGGGGGTGCTGACGGTATTGACCGATGTCAGTGCCCTCAAGGCCGCCGAAAACAAGGTGCGAGAAGTGGAGGGCAGGCTGCGGGACATCACCGACAGCATGCCGGGTCTGGTTTATCAATATCTCTGGCAAGGGGCCGGCAAGGGGAAATTCCTCTATCTGTCCCAAGGGGCCAGCGACATTCTCGGGATGACCCACCAAGAGTTGATGGCAGCCGAGTCTGGCGGCATGATCCTCGGCTTGAACGACGAGGCTCTAGCAGCCTTTATCGATAAGGTGGCCAAACATGCGCAAACCCTTGAGCCGCTCGATATGGAGGTGCTGGTGCCCTCTGTTCAGGGGGAGCGCTATATCCAGATCCGCGGCAACTTTGTGGCGCAACAGGGCCATGATCGCCTGCTCAACGGCGTGGTGCAGGACATCACCGCCATCAAGCAACAGGAGCATGAGCTGCGTGAGGCGCGCGCCGCGGCCGAGCAGGCGATGCAGGCTCGCAGCCTTTTTCTGGCCACCATGAGCCATGAGCTGAGAACCCCCATCTCGGGCATGCACGGCATGCTGGAGCTGCTGCGCATGAGCGAGCTCAATGATGACCAGCGCTATCTGCTGCGCAATGTGGAGAGCTCGGCCAACCACCTGCTCTATCTGGTCAACGATATCCTCGACTTTTCCAAAATCGAGGCGGGTCAGCTGCACCTCAATCGCCAATCCTGCCGTCTGCAACCCGTGGTGTGCGATGTGATCCGCGGCCATGCCGCACTGGCCTACAGCAAGGGGCTGAAGGTCACGCTCCAGTGGGAGGATCAACTCCCCGACCTGGCCGATATCGATCCGGTCAGAGTGGGCCAGGTGGTTTCCAATCTGCTCAACAATGCGGTGAAGTTCACTGAGCAGGGCGCCATTTCGATCCAGGTCAGCTGTCACGACCAGCAGCTGGTTATCGCGGTGACGGATACCGGCATCGGCATCGCCGAAGAGAAGCAAGCGCTGCTCTTTACCCCGTTCGAGCAGGTGGAATCCGATATCAATCGCCGCTTTGGTGGCACCGGTCTGGGCCTGGCCATCTGTGAGCAGCTGGTGAAGAAGATGGGCGGCACCCTGACGGTCAAGAGCCAGCTCGGTGAAGGGGCCTGTTTCCGCTTCAGCATCCCGCTGCTCAATGGCCTGTGGGAGCCACCCGCACTGGCGGGCAGCGAATGGTGGTGGCTGGGTAGCGATGCCGCCTTGCAGGCCACCATGGCACGGCTCGGCGCCCGGTTGAGCCCCCTCGATATCCACCAGCTCACCGCCGATCTCGACGGACTGCTGTTGGCGGAAGAGGCCGCGCTGGAGTCCAGTCTGGGGAGCGATTGGCACACCTTGCTGCAGTCCGGCACTCTCAAGGGGGTCATCCTCTCCTCCCGCGAAGCGTTGCGGGGACGCATGGGCTCGGAGAACTGGTGGCGCCTCGGCCAATCCCCCCTCTATCCGGATCTGTTGGTCGAAAGCTGCCGCGAACTGATCACCGGGCGAGCCGTGACCACCCATGCCGCCAGCATCGAAAAACTGGGCGGGCGAGTACTGGTCGCCGATGACCATCTGGTCAATCGCGCCCTGCTGACCCGTCAGCTGGCGATTCTGGGGGTGGAGTGCGAGGTAGTGGAAGATGGCGAGAAGGCGTTGCGCGCCTGGCAAACCCGGAATTTCGCCTTGCTGATCACCGACTGCCACATGCCGCACATGGATGGCTACACCCTGACCCGCCGCCTGCGGGAACAAGGGGAGCAGGCCCCCATCATCGGCGTCACCGCCGATACCTCGGAGGAGGCGGCAGCCAATATGACGGCAGCCGGCATGAACGGCATGCTGTGCAAACCCTATTCGCTGGAGTCACTGCGCCAGATGCTGCTGCGGTGGTTGCCCGCGACTACGATCACAGAGAGAGTGCCCGCACGACAGGCCATCAATCTCGACATGATCGGTCGCTGGCAAGATCTGTTTGGCGATGAAGGGATTGCCAAAAGCATGGCAAGGGAGTATCTGGCCTCCAACCGGAAAGATTGCCACGCTATGATGAGCGCGCTCTCCTCCGATGATAGCCAGGAGCTGGTGGAGATCGCCCACCGCATCAAAGGGGCAGCCAGAATGGTCGGGGAGCTCTCCCTGGCCGAGCAGGCGGCGCAACTGGAATCGGCGGCCCGCCTCAAACAGTTGAGCGAGCTCGCGCTGCTGACACAGAGAGTGGAAGAACAGATGAACAATATTGAACGTGAAATGGGATTGTGGCTCGATGAGTAGAACGGCAGACGAGTTGGTCATCATGGTGGTCGAGGATCACGGGTTTCAACGCAAGACCCTGATGCACCAGATCCGGGCGCTCGGTTATCAGCAACTGCTGGAGGCCGCAGACGGCATCGAAGCCCTGGCGCTGTGCCAGAGCCACACTGTCGACATCCTGTTCTGCGATCTGCGGATGCCCGGCATGGATGGCATGGCGCTGCTGCGCCGCCTCTCGCTGGGTGGCTTTCGGGGCGGCATCATCCTCTCCAGCGCGCTGGAAGATGACGTGGTGGAGGCCGTGCTGCGGATGAGCGCGGCCTATGGTCTCCATGTACTGGGTCGCATCGAGAAACCCTCCAGCCCGCAGCGGCTGCGCCAGCTGATTGACTCCTGGGCGCCAAAGTCGGCTCCCTCGGGCAAGGACGATGGCCTCGCCCTGTCGGTGGACGAGCTCAAACGCGCCCTCGACAACGACCAGTTGCTGCCCTGGTATCAACCCAAGGTCGGCTTTGCGTCCGGCCAGTGGGTGGGGATGGAGGCGCTGGCCCGCTGGCAGCATCCGGAATACGGGCTGATCTCCCCCGGCATGTTTATCCCGCTGGCGGAAAATAACGGCCTTATCGATCAGCTGACCGATGTCATCATCAACAAGTCGCTGCAGGATTGCCATCTGTGGGGACAGACCGGTCTCTCCCTCAATCTGTCGATGAACCTCTCCACCACCTCGCTGATCGAGGGGGATCTCTGCCACTTCCTGATCAACCAGTGCCAGCGTTGGGGCGTCAATCCCGAGCTGATCACCCTGGAGGTGACCGAAAGCTCGTTTGTCGAGGATATCGGCAAGGCACTGGAGGTGCTGACACGACTGCGGATGCACGGCTTTGGCCTCTCCATCGATGACTTCGGTACCGGCTACTCCTCGATGCAGCAGCTGGC
>NZ_CAWLMI010000077.1:0-19650 GCF_963862045.1 Aeromonas sp. 159
GAGCCAGCCGTAGAGTCCGGCCGCGCCCAGCAGCACTAGACCGGTCAGCAGGATCAACACCCGCTCCCGCTGGCTCAACACGGCGATACGCTGGCCCCATGCCTGCCATTGTGTTTTCAGGTTCATCAGGGTTTCTCCCGCGCAATGCCGCTCAACTGGAAGGTCAGGCGACCCTCCTTGTCACGGCCGAGGGTCAGTTCACCAAACTCCTTGCCTACCAGACTCGGGGTCTGCTTGAAGCGGTTGACCCAGGCCGGCACATCCTGACTGCGTCCGGCAAAGCCGGAGAGGTTGATCCGCCCTTCGTTGATCTCGATGCGCTGCAACGAGAGGTTGCTGTTGCGAATGCGGGAAAGATCCGCCATCACGCTGGCGTAGCCCTGGGATTTTTGCAGGGTCAGGCTGCCCAATTGGCGCATCAGCCCCTGCTTGGCCGTCAGCTCATCCTGCTTGTTGACCAGTTGCTGTTGCAGCCTGGGATCTGCCTGATGGCGCGCCAGCTCGGCATCGAGCCGCTGCGCCTCGCTGCGCTTGAGTTCCAGCTCGGCAGAGCGCTGCGCCAGCGCCCGACTGACCTGCTGCTGCTGCCAGCTGTAACCGACGCCCATCAACAGGATCAGCAACAGCGCAAAGCCCCATACCAGCGCCATCTGATTGAGGCTGGCCCACTGTCGCTTGGGGCGAAACTCGGCGCCATAGAGGTTTATCTGACGTCTCATCACGCATCCTCCCCGATGGCGGCGGCGTAGGCCGAGAGGTATTCGACGCCGGCCAGGACTGCCTTGTTGGCCATGGCGGAGACGGCAAAGCCGAAGGTCTGCTCCATGTGGCGCACCAGGGTACCGATAAAGGGCGAGGCGACGGCAAACTGCATCTGCCCCAGCTCGGGCAATTTCAGCTGGCCCGCCAGATAGTCGAGGGAGCGCTGGATCTCCAGCGCCAGCGAATCGAGCAACATACTGTCCGGTTCATGTTCGCCAGTCAGGCTGGTGAAACCGCGCAGCTGGCGGGAGAAGCAGAGCCCGCCTTGATGGAAGACCAGCAGTTGCAGATCCTGCCCCTTGGGCTGCCACAGCAGCATGCGCACCGTGTCATCCGCGTCATAGAGAGAGGTGAGCGCCAATTCGTCGCTGATGATGGATTGCAGGGTGGCTATGCCATTGATGGCATCGGCCAGCTGTTGCACCCGGCTCTTGGGCAGGCAGATCACATTGATGCGCGGACGACCGGCAGGCGGGGTGGGCAAGTCCACATAATCCATCGCCAGTTGCAGCACGGGTTCGCTGACATAGTCCTTGATGGCCCAGGGAAGCGCCCCCGCCATCTCGGCGTCAGGCACGGCAGGCTTGTCGATCTGGATCTGTTGATAAAGGCTGGCGGCGAGGGCCACCCGCACCGTAGACTTGGCCAGCCCATGACGGCTGAACAGCTCGTTCATGGCCACTGCCCACTCCTGTGGGCCGTTGATGGTGCGCGTCGCGAAGACGGGGGGATTGCCCACCGCAGCCAGCATGATCCTGTCATTGGCCAGCAAGAGCCCGACCTGGCGGCTTGGCGTCGACCGTCTGAACAGTTGTTTCATGTAAGCCCGCCCATCAATAGTGATTAAATGTATGAAATATTAACATAAACAGCAGATTAGCCTCCAGATTAAAAGACGGACTCACCATTGCAAGCCAACCTTTCCGCCGAGTCAGAGGGTCAAGCCATCCTCCCTTCCCCCCTGCAACGCCTCCACCATCCGTTGCTGACCCGCTATGGTGTCGAGCTGTGGTGCAAGCGTGATGATCTGATCCATCCGGCCATCTCCGGCAACAAGTGGCGCAAGCTCAAGTACCACCTGCTGCATGCCAAAGAGCACGGCAAACGGCATCTGCTCTCGTTTGGCGGCGCCTATTCCAATCATATCCACGCGCTGGCGGCAGCGGGGTGCCAATCTGGTCTTCGTACTACCGGTATCATACGGGGCGAATATGACGCCGTCAGTAACTCTACTCTGCGGGATGCCCAGCGCTGGGGCATGGATCTCGTTTTCGTCGACCGCCAGAGTTACCGGCGACGGCAGGATCCCGACTGGCTGGCCCAATTTGACGCGCCGGATACCCTGATCGTGCCGGAAGGGGGTAGCAGCCCGCTGGCCATCCCCGGTGTGGCGGAACTGGTCGGCGAAGTGCCCTTCTCGCCGGATCTCTGGGTACTGCCCTGCGCCAGCGGCGGCACTCTGGCGGGCCTGATCGCCGGCAAACGGGATCGGGAGCAGATCCTCGCCATTGCGGTACTGAAAGGAGGTGGCTTTATCGCTGACGAGGTGTGTCGCCTCCATCCCGCGGCTGCCAGCATCCCCGGTTGGCGCATCGCGCTCGATCACCACGATGGTGGCTACGCCAAATTCAGCCCGACCCTCTGGCAGTGGGTGCAGGATTTCAGCGCCACGACCGATCTGCCCCTTGAACCCATCTATAGCGGCAAGGCGATGTGGGGTCTGTTTCGCGAACTGGCGGCGGGCCGTATCGCCCTCGGCAGCAAAATCGTCTTTATCCACACTGGCGGCATGCAAGGGCTCGCCGGGCTGCGGGAGCAGGGGCGACTGTGATCCCTGCCTGACGGCAACCGCAAACAGCATCGCAAACAACAGAGGGTCGCCCCAAGGCGACCCTCTGTTGTTTATCTCAATCACCAGCCGGTTCCAGCACCAGACGCTGGGGCTCGGCAAACCAGGGCCCCTGCCCGGCATGCACCCCGAGGTGGCGCAGCATCTTCCACTCATCGCCACTCTCCACCCCCACTGCCAGCACCCGGGTGCGGGTATTGGCGCAGCCGCCTACCAGACTGCGCACCGCCATCTGGTTGACCTGACGGGCATGGATCTCCCGTACCAGGCTGGGGTGCAGCTTGAGGAAGTTGATCTCGAACTCCTTGATGTATTGGGTGCTCACCACATCCTGACCGGCATGATCGATGGCCAGCTGGCAACCCAGCATCCGCAAGGAGCGCAGTGGCCGCTTGAGCGCCTCGAAGTGACGGGTCACCTGGGATTCGGAGAGTTGCAGGATCAGCCGCTCGTTGGTGCTGCGTGGCAGCTGGAACAGGGCGAAGAAGAGCCAGCGCTGGAACTCGCGGTTGAGCAGGCTCTGGGCACTGAGGGTCAGGCTGATGGGGCAGCTCTGCTCGGATCGTTGGCGCAGCAGGGCGAGAGTGCGCTCCGCCACCAGCCGATCCAGTTGCAGCAACAAGCCCACCTTCTCCGCCATCGGCATGAAGATCCCCGCCTGCAGGGCACGCCCCTGCTCATCGTGCAGATAGGTGAGCAGCTCCTGCTGCAACACCACCTGCCCCCGATCCTGCTGGATCGGCTGGGTATAAAATTCGATACCGTGCTCTTCGAGACGGCGGCTGATCAGGGTGCGCCAGCGTACCGTGCCCTTGCTGCTCTGCTCCTCATCCAACTGCTTCTCGTAGAGGAACCAGCCGTTGTGGCCCTGTAGCCGGGCGCTCTTGAGGGCCAGCTCCGCCTCCTCCTGCACCTTGAGCAGGCTGTCTTCTGCCTGATAACAGACGGCGCCGAGATAGACCGCAGTCTCCGGATTGACCTCCTGCGGCCAATGCAGCCGTTGCAGGCTCTTGAGCAGTTGGCTGGCGCTATCCACCATCTCGCTCTCGGACATATTGGGCAGCAGCACCGCAAAGACCTGACCGGCATAGCGAGCCTGCAGGGCACCGTTGTGTTTGCGCACGAAGGCACCGATGGTGGCGCTCGCCTCCATCATCAAATCGTGCCCCAGCAACTCGAACTGATCGGCCTCCAGCTCCTCCAGACAGGCGAGATCGATCAGCAGCACGCCGCCGCTCATCACGCTCGCCTCCATGATGGCGCTCTCCAGCCGGTTGTCGAAAAACAGCCGGTTGCCGATGCCGGTCATCTTGTCGACGAAGGCGTTGCTGCGAATGAAGTTGTCGAAGCGGCTGCGCTCCTTGCGGGCATCCGCCAGCTCGGCGAGCAGATGATCGAGGGCCTGACTGGCGGCCACCGGCCACTCTTCGGCGGGGTCATGACTCAGTTTGGAGAGTTTGTCATCGAGGATTAGCTGGGCACGAATGCCCAGCAGCTCGGCCCCGCGCAACTGCTGGCGCAGCCAGCGGATGGAGTACCAGAGACCGAACACCACGATAAAGATGCCCAGCGAGATGCCGGACATCGCCTTGATGGAGTATTCCGCCTCCTTGAAGGGGCGCTCCAGTTTGAAGTTAGCCTGCATGCCGGCCTGATGGGGAAGCGGGTGGCTGTATGGCACCAGCAGCTGTTCGTCGACCGGATTGCGCACATCGCGGAACCAGTAGACCCGCTGGTTATTCTGGCGCACCTCCAGCTCGACCACATGGGCGGCCCGCAGCAGAGTGGGCAACCAGTGGCTCATATCCTCCATGTCGTGAGCAACATCGAGCTGCTTGTCGATCACTTCGACCAGCGCATCGACCTTCTTTTGCTGCAACTCCATGCCCAGCTCGCGAAAGCTGAACACCCCGCCAATCAGCACGGTCGCCATGGCTGCGATCACGCAAAGGGTGATAAATGAGACAAGCTGTGTAGTGAGTTTCATGCGCCTTTCCGTATGCCCAGCATCATCCATGTCGCCTCATGGTAGCAGCGGCGATCGGGCCACAGCTATGGATGAAGATCCCGCTTCTGCAATTTAAGCGGGCAAGCATAACCCAAAGCAGAGGGAGAATACCAAGGATGACGGGCTACAAATGCGGGAAAGGGCGGGATGACAGACAGAAAAATGGTCCCTCAAAGGGGACCAAAAGGAACACTCATATCAAAACTAACACTCTGTGCTACTGACAAAAAACAGATACAGGAGTATTGAACACACGGTGAGTCAAACCGCAGGGCTACTCTAATGCAGTTCGGATAAGCTGAGCAATTGTCATTTATGACAGGTCAGCGATTGAATCTAGCCAAAGTTAATAATAAACACATTTAAAATCATGTAGTTAAAAAATCAATCAACAAGTGTGACAACTCGGACTCAAATTGATTGCACTAATGCTCTATGATGGCTAAGTCCATTTGTGTCTCATGAAACTGGCAGGTACTTCCTTTGCGTAAATCACCCGTCTGGATCGCTCTGTTGCTGTTCGTCCTGCCTATCGTGGGCAGCCAGTTTCTCGGCCTGTGGTTTGCCAAGCCGATGGCCTTTCATCTGCTGGAAGAGAAGGTTGCCGAGCTCAAGGGAGCCATGGCCGTACGCCACCGGGAGCTGGATGCCGCCATCAACAAACAACTGGCACAATTTGAGTTCAACTGCGGCGCCAAAGACATGGAGCTGCTGCGCGATCCGCGCTTCTACAGCGCTCATATCCGCCTGCAAGGGCTGGAGCTCGCCTCCGGCAACAGCTGCTCCAGCCTGGGGGTGGAGATCCCGCTGATCAAAGAGCTCCAGAATAGCGGGCAGAAGTTCGGCAAACTGGGGATCACCGCCACAGTGGCCAAATACAATACCAAACAGGAGCTGGTGGCCTTTTACCGATCCGGCGGCAACCTCGCCTACTGGGTGCTGGATAACAGCTGGAGCCACGACCTGCTGCAACACCCCTGCAGCCATTGCTTCTATCTGGAGTTCAGCCGACAGGATAACGATGCAAGCACAGTCCACTTTCCCCGTGGCGACAAGGAGATCAAACAGGAAGAGAGCAATATCAGCCTGAGTTTCTTCGATCCCAATGAACTCACCAAACAGACGGTCTGGGCGGGAAAAGCGCTGGAGCAATATGCCTATGACCAACTCAATCACTACGGTCTCTGGTTCGGTATCGCGCTCGGCGCCCTGTTAAGCGTCACATACTGGCTGCTGCGCAGCTATCGGCGCTCCCTCAAGGGACTGCTGCAAACAGGATTGATACGCAGGGAATTTATTCCCCTCTACCAACCGATAGTGGATGCCCGTACCCACCAAGTGGTGGGATTCGAGGCGCTGCTGCGCTGGCAGCGGGGAAACGAGCTGATCCCTCCGGGCACCTTTATCGAATATGCAGAGGAGCAGGGGCTGATCCTGCCGATGACCGAACAGTTGCTGGAGCAGGTGATCACCGACCTGCCGCAGTTGGCACCGGAGCAGTGGGTCAGCGTCAATCTGGTGGCGGCCCATATCGAGCAGCCCCTGCTGCGCACCTTGCTCGCTCACAGTCAAAACCCCTCACCTACCCGGCTCACCTTCGAGCTGACGGAGCGCAAGCCGATCCTTGACATCAAGGCGGCCACCGAGGAGATCACCCTGCTGCAACAGATGGGGTATCACTTCAAGCTGGATGATTTCGGTACCGGCTATGGCGGCTTTGCCTACCTGCAGAGCCTGGGGATCCGCCAGATCAAGATCGACAAGATGTTCGTCGATACCATAGGCACCAACGACCTCAAGCGTAGCGTACTGGATGCCATCATCGTCTTCGGTCGGGAATCGGGCATGGAGATGATCGCCGAAGGGGTCGAGAGCCAGCTGCAGGTCGACTATCTGAGCCAGCACGGCGTCTATCTGATCCAGGGCTACTTCTTCGGCAAACCCATGCCGCTGAAGATACTGACCCATTGGCAACGGGAGTGGCAGTCGCAACACCAGAAGGCCAGCTAACGCAGATATGGCAGGATCTGGCCGTGAAACGGTTTGGCCAGCGGCTCGGCATCATCAGGTTGATGCTGGCGGTAGCTCCGTAACCCAGCCCGGCTATCAGGCGGATAAAGCCTCCTGCAGGCCCTGACCCGGCTCCATGGTGAAATCAAACCGTCTCCTGCCACCCCTTATTTACATTCAGCAACAAAATGATCTGCCCTGACGGGGATAACAACCTTTATCATAAGGAGCCGGTTATTGCGCAACCGATAACCGTGCAGCCTGTTTATGTCATCCGGTCGTCAAGACCCCCAATAGAGAACCATTGCCTATGAAGACAGTTATCCGGCAAGAGATTGCCCTGCCCGTTGGCCTACTGACCCTGCTCTTTTTCAAGACCCTGGGCAGTGACCTGCTGACAGAGACAACTCCGCTCGGGATCTATCTTCCGGTTTCGGCGGCACTACTGGCCATCGTCACCTGGGCCATCTTCTCGGTGGTGCGCCACTCCGATGCCCTCGCCATCAAGCTGGGCGAGCCCTTCGGCACCCTGATCCTCACCCTCTCGGTCATCTCGCTGGAGGTGGTGATGATCTCCTCGGTGATGCTGACCGGCGAGCCCAACCCCACCATGGCCCGCGATACCATGTTTGCGGTAGTGATGCTGGTGAGTACCGGTCTGGTGGGCTTCACCCTGCTGTTTGGCGGCTGGCGCTACCACACCCAGAGCTTCAATCTGGACGGGGTCAAATCCTATCTGGTGGCCATCATCCCGCTGGCCCTGCTCTGTCTGGTGCTGCCCAACTTCACCGAGGGTGGTGCAATCGGCAGTATGTCGCGCGCCATGTCGTGGATGCTGATCATCATCTCGATCCTGCTCTACGGGGTCTTTCTGCTGATCCAGACCCGCAGCCACAGCCACTTCTTCGTCGACAGCGATCACGAGGATTACGAGGAGCACCACGGCCCGCTGCAGAGCAACGTCTATCACACCATCCTGCTGCTCGCCTACCTGCTGGTGGTAATCCTGCTGGCCAAGACCCTGGCCATCCCCATCAACTACGGGGTGCATGTGATGGAAGCACCCGCCGCACTGGGCGGCTTTATCGTGGCCTGCATAGTGCTGGCCCCCGAAGCAGTCGGTGCCATCAAGGCCGCCTTCAACAACCAGCTGCAGCGAGCAATGAACCTCTACTTCGGCTCTGTGCTGGCCACCATCGCTCTCACCGTGCCTGCCGTGCTCTTTATCGGCTCCATGCTGGATCAGGAGGTACGCCTCGGCCTCTCCCCCGCCGATATGGTGCTGCTGGTCACGACCCTGATGGTCTGTAAAGTGACCTTCAGCAGCGGCCGCACCAATGTGCTCCATGGAGCGACCCATCTGGTGTTGTTCGTGGTCTATCTGTTCCTGATGTTCGAACACGAATAACCGCGTTCAACCAACGTCAGAAACGCAAAGACCGCCCGATTGGGCGGTCTTTTGTTATCTGCTCCCGGCTGTCACCGGCGCCTGTGAAGCTGCTTCCCCCTCATCCCCAACCCTTCTCCCGCCAGGAGAGAAGGGGGATCAAGGCTTACAGGCTGGGCAGCACCCCGGCCGGGATCAGGTCGTTGTAGCTGGCACGGCCCAGCAGGGCGGCGGCCGCTTCGATGTCCGGCGCGAAGTACCTGTCCTTGTCGTAGAAGCTCACCTCTGCCCGCAGTCGTCCCTTGGCCAGCTCGATCAGCTCGGTACTGCGCAGCGGCGCGCGAAAATCCAGCCCCTGTGCCGCAGCCAGCAGTTCGACCGCCAGAATGCCACGGGTGTTCTCGGCCATATCGGCAAGCCGGCGGCCAGCGAAGGTCGCCATGGAGACGTGATCCTCCTGATTGGCGGAAGTGGGCAAACTATCCACCGAGGCGGGATGGGCCAGGGTCTTGTTCTCGGAGGCGAGCGCCGCCGAGGTGACCTGAGCGATCATAAAGCCGGAGTTGACCCCGCCATTATTGACCAGAAACGCCGGCAGACCGGACATCCGAGAGTCGATCAGCAGTGCCATCCGCCGCTCGGAGAGCGAGCCGATTTCGGCGATGGCCAGCGCCAGATTGTCGGCAGCGAAGGCCACCGGCTCGGCGTGGAAGTTGCCGCCGGAGAGGATCTCCTCGTCATCGGCAAACACCAGCGGGTTGTCGGAGACCGCGTTGGCCTCGCACACCAGCACCTCGGCGGCGTGGCGGATCTGGGTCAGGCAGGCACCCATCACCTGCGGCTGGCAGCGCAATGAGTAGGGATCCTGCACCTTCTCGCAGTTGTGGTGGGACATGCCGATCTCGCTGCCATCAACCAGCATGTGACGGTAGCAGGCAGCTGCATCGATCTGGCCACGCTGACCGCGCACCGCGTGGATGCGGGCATCGAACGGCCGGCGACTGCCGAGCGCAGCCTCCACGCTCATGGCACCGATGGTGATGGCACCAGCGAACAGATCCTCGGCGTGGAACAGCCCTTCCAGCGCGAAGGCGGTGCTCGCCTGGGTGCCGTTGAGCAGCGCCAATCCTTCTTTGGGTGCCAGCGCGATAGGCTCGAGCCCGGCAATTTTCAGCGCCGTGGCGGCGTTGATCAGCTCGCCCTTGTGGCGAGCCTTGCCCTCCCCGATCAGCAGGCAGCTCATATGGGCCAGCGGCGCCAGATCGCCGGAGGCACCGACGGACCCCTTCTTCGGCACCACCGGATAGACTTCGGCGTTGATGAGGGTCATCAGGGCCTCAAGCACCGTCAGCCGGATGCCGGAGAAGCCCCGCGCCAACGAGTTGAGCTTGAGCACCATCATCAGCCGCACGGTGGCGTCATCCATGTACTCGCCAATCCCTGCCGCGTGGGAAAGCACGATGGAGCGCTGCAGCTCGTCCAGCTGCTCCACCGGAATGCGGGTGTTGGCCAACAGGCCAAAACCGGTGTTGATGCCATACACCACCCGGTTCTGCTCGATCACCTTGGTAACCACCGCAGCTGAGGCGTGGATCCCCGGCAGCGCGGCCGAATCCAGTGAAACATGTACCGGCTCGCGGCTGACACGGCGCAGGGTGGCAAGATCCAGCTCGCCCGGAGTAATAGTCAATTCAAACATGGTGTTACACCTTTCCTTTGACACCGTTGGCGCCGTCAATCATCGGCAGATCCAGTTTCGCATCAACGGCACAGTTGATGGCAATCTCGTAACCCGCATCCGCGTGGCGCATCACCCCGGTGGCCGGATCGTTACGCAGCACCCGACCCACGCGGCGAGCCGCATCATCGGAGCCGTCACAGACGATCACCACGCCGGAGTGCTGGGAGAAGCCCATGCCGACCCCGCCGCCGTGGTGCAGGGAGACCCAGGTCGCACCACCAGCGGTGTTGAGCAGGGCGTTGAGCAGCGGCCAGTCGGAGACGGCATCGGAGCCATCCATCATCGACTCGGTCTCGCGGTTCGGGCTCGCCACCGAGCCGGAATCCAGATGGTCGCGGCCGATGACGATGGGGGCTTTCAGCTCGCCGTTTTTCACCATCTCGTTGAAGGCCAGACCGAGCCGCACCCGATCCTTGACCCCGACCCAGCAGATCCGCGCTGGCAGCCCCTGAAACGCGATGCGCTCGCGGGCCATGTCGAGCCAGTTGTGCAGGTGAGGATCGTCGGGGATCAGCTCTTTCACCTTCTGATCTGTCTTGTAGATATCTTCCGGATCGCCGGAGAGGGCCACCCAGCGGAACGGGCCTATCCCCTCGCAAAACAGCGGGCGAATGTAGGCGGGGACGAAGCCGGGGAAGTCGAAGGCGTTCGCCACCCCCTCCTCCAGCGCCATCTGGCGAATGTTGTTGCCGTAATCCAGAGTCGCCGCTCCGCGCTCTTGCAGGGTCAGCATCGCCTCCACCTGACGCGCCATGGAGCGACGGGCGGCCAGATTCACCTCCTGCGGGGCACTCTGCTGCAGCTCGCGCCACTTGGCCACGCTCCAGCCCTGCGGCAGGTAGCCGTGCACCGGGTCGTGGGCGGAGGTCTGGTCGGTCACCACATCCGGTGTGATGCCCCGGACCACCAGCTCGGCGAACACGTCGGCGGCGTTGCCGACCAGGCCGATGGAGATGGCGGTGCCGCTCTGTTTGGCCTCTTCGACCATGGCCAGCGCCTCATCCAGACTGTGAGCCTTCTTGTCCACATAGCGGGTGCGCAGACGAAAATCGATGCGGGTCTCGTCGCACTCCACCGCGATCATCGAGAAACCGGCCATGGTGGCAGCCAGCGGCTGGGCACCGCCCATACCGCCGAGACCACCGGTCAGGATCCAGCGTCCCTTGGGCTCGCCGTTGAAGTGCTGGTTGGCCACCGCGAAGAAGGTTTCGTAGGTGCCCTGCACGATCCCCTGAGTGCCTATGTAGATCCAGGAGCCGGCGGTCATTTGGCCGTACATCATCAGGCCCTTCTTATCGAGCTCGTTGAAGTGCTCCCAGTTGGCCCAATGCGGCACCAGATTGGAGTTAGCAATCAGCACCCGCGGCGCATCCTTGTGGGTCTGGAACACCCCGACCGGCTTACCGGATTGCACCAGCAGGGTCTGATCCTCCTCGAGCCGGGTCAGCACCTCGACGATCTTGTCAAAGCAGGCCCAGTTGCGGGCGGCGCGACCGATGCCGCCATAGACCACCAGCGACTGGGGATGCTCGGCCACCTCGGGGTCCAGGTTGTTCATCAGCATCCGCAGCGGCGCTTCGGTGAGCCAGCTCTTGGCGGTCAGTTCGGTGCCGCGCGGGGCACGGATCACGCGGTTAGGATCATGACGGGGATCCTGCTGTTGCACAGACATACACACTCCTTGTTGTATCAATAGGGTGCCTTCGGCGACGGGCGGCCAAAAGGGTTAACGGGTCAACAGATGAACCAGTCGCGCGGCCACGCGGGCACTGCGGTTGTCCTGATCCAGCGTCGGGTTGTACTCGGCCAGATCGGCAAGCCTGAGCTTGCCGCTGGCCCGGATATGGGCGATCAGCGGTTCGATCACCGCCAGCTCCACGCCGCGAGCGGCGGGGGCACTCACTCCCGGCATCAGGTTGCCGGGCAGCACATCAAGGTCGATGGTCAGATAGAGGTGACCGAAATCGGCGATAAAGGCGTCCAGCCCGCTTAGCAAGGTGGGCAGAGCACGCTCGCTCATGGCTTCATCTTTCACATACCAGACCCCCAACTCGTCGGCCCGTGCAAACAGCGCCTGGGTATTGGCGGTCTCGGCCACCCCGAGGCAGGCGTAGCGAAACGGTGTGCCCTGAGCGGCACACTGCTCGGCAATCTGGAAGAAGGGGGTGCCGGAGCTGGCCAGATCCTGTTTCATCCGCAGGTCGAAATGGGCGTCGAAATTGATGATGCCAACCTTGCCACTACCACCCAGATAACGGTTAAGGCCGCTCCAGCTGCCGAACGCCACCTCGTGGCCGCCCCCCAGCACCAGCGGGAAGTGGCCCAGATCAAGCGCAGCGGCGACCCGCTCGGCCAGACGGCCGTGGGCAGCATCGAGATCCCCATCGGAACAGCTCACATCCCCGCCATCGTAGACGGGTCGATTCAGGTGCCAAGCGGTATTTGCCAGCAGCTTGCGCACCGCCAGCGGCGCCCCGGCGGCGCCGACACGCCCCTTGTTGCGGCGCACTCCTTCATCGCAGGCAAAACCGAGCAGCACTACACCAGCTGCCTCTTGTGCCTCGGCAGCCCAGGGCTGCACCTTGTCATGCCAGCGCAGGGCCTGTTCACCATCTTCCGGATCCTGTCGTCCCTGCCAGAGCGACATGTCGACCGGGTTGAATTTATCCATGGAGGGTCTCCTCGCCGTTGAAGATGCGGCCAGCCAGCTGATCGACGCCGACCATGTAGCTCAGCTCGGCCGGATGGGCGCAGTGCCAGATCAGGAAATCGGCCGCCATCCCCACCCTGAGCTGGCCAAGGCGCTCCTGCTCGCCAAGCGCTTTGGCGGCGTGGCGGGTCACCCCGACCATGGCCTCCAGCGGGGTCAGGCCAAACAGGGTACAGGCCATGTTCATCGCCATCCGCAGCGAGACGATGGGGGCCGTGCCCGGGTTGATGTCGGAGGAGACCGCCATCGCCACCCCCGCCTTGCGCAGGGCGGCAACCGGCGGCAGCTTGGTCTCTTTGAGAAAATAGAAGGCGGTGGGCAGCAGGGTAGCGACTACGCCGCGCTGGGCCAGCGCCAGGATCCCCTGCGGATCCAGATACTCCAGATGATCCACCGAAAGGGCGCCGAAGTTGGCGGCGAGGGTGCTGCCACCGAGGTTGGAGAGCTGATCCATATGCCCCTTCACCGGTAGGCCGTATTGATCCGCCGCCAGATAGACCTGCTCGGTCTGGGCCAGCGAGAAACCGATATGCTCGCAGAAAACATCCACCGCATCGGCCAGGCTCGCCTCGGCGGCGGCCGGGATGATCTCCTGACAGATGGTCTCGACCCAGCTGTCAGGATCGTCGCGATATTCCGGCGGCACCGCATGGGCCGCCAGCAGAGTGGTCTTGACCCGGATCGGCAACGCCTCTCCCAGTCGGCGGGCCACCCGCAGCATCTTGAGTTCGTCATCCAGCGTCAGGCCATAGCCGGACTTGATCTCCACCGTGGTGACCCCTTCGCGGATCAGGGATTTCACCCTCGGCAACGCCAGCTTAAAGAGCTGCTCTTCGCTGGCGGCACGGGTGGCACGCACCGTGCTGATGATGCCACCGCCCCGACGGGCGATCTCGGCATAGGGCACTCCCTGTTGGCGCAGCTCGAACTCCTCGGCACGGCTGCCGGCGAAGACCAGATGGGTGTGACAATCGATAAGGCCGGGGGTGACCAGCTTGCCCCACATATCCTGCCAGTGAGCAGGATACGGCCCCTTCAGTTCGGCCATCGGCACCAGCGCGTGGATCTTGCCATCCTGCACGCCGATGGCATGGAGCGGCAGCAGGCCGTAGTCGGCCAGCTCATCATTCAGGGTAGCGGGCGTCACGTTGAGCCAGACCCGCTCGCAGTTCAACAGTTCCTTGTTCATAGCGACCTCAAATGTATATACATATTCTTATAGTCGATCTCTATGACGAAAGGAAGAGCGAAATTCACATCCTGATAACAGCATCAAACTTAGAGTTTAAGCACAAAAAAGCCCACCAGGAGGTGGGCTTTGCAAAATCGAGTTGTATAGACATTTACTCCAGCTGAGTCTTGGAGCTGAGCTTGTAGCGGGAACCGGGGGAGAGCAAACGGGCGTAGGAGACGAGATGCCCCTCCGACCAGGTACGCCGGTGCAACAACAGGCAGGGAGAATCTACGCGGATTTGCAACAATCCCGCCTCACCGGCGCTGGGCAACACGGCTTCCACCACGTGCTCCATCTCGGAGAGGGGGCAGACATCCATCAGATAGCGGTTGGGGGTCTGTTGGGTAAAATCCTGCTCGCCATAGCCAGGCAAGCGCCCGGCATCGACGAAGCGCTCCTCCAATTGCAACGGCTCCCCATCGGCCTGATGGACGATCAGGCTGTGAAAGATGGGGGCGCCAACCCGCAGCCCCAGTTGTACCGCCACCTTCTCGTCGGCGGCCAGTCGCTGTAGCCGGATCACCCGGGCGCTGTACTCGCTGCCACGCTCGGCGATCTCGTCGGCAATGTTGCGAATAGCCAGCAACGGCGACTCGGTACGCCGGTCCGCCACGAAGCTGCCGGAACCGGCGGTACGCACCAGCCACCCTTCCGCCACCAGCTCCCGCAGCGCCCGGTTGACCGTCATCCGGCTCACGGTGAACTGCTCGCACAGGGCCGCCTCGGTCGGGATCCTGTCCCCCGCCTGATAGTGGCGTTCGCGGATCCCGTCCAGAATATGCTGTTTGATCTGCAGATAGAGGGCTGGCGCCACCATGAAGCTCCCTAGCGCCGACGGTGGGGCGGACGCATGTCCGGCCAGGCACGGTAGACATCGGGGATCTGATCCGGGCCGCTGATGCAGAGATCGAGATCATGCAGCAAGCCATCCTTGATCCCGTAGATCCAGCCGTGGACGGCCAGCTCCTGCCCCTTGCGCCAGGCGTTCTGGATGATGGTGGTGTGGCAGACGTTGGCAACCTGCTCGGCCACATTCAGCTCGCACAGATAGTCGAAGCGCTCGTGCTCATCCTCGATGGCCTCGAGCTCTTCACCATATTTGAAGTAGACATCCTTGATGTTGCGCAGCCAGTTGTCGATGAGACCCAGCTCCTGGTTCTGCATCGCGGCTTTGACGCCGCCGCAACCGTAGTGACCGCAGACAATGATGTGCTTCACCTTGAGTACTTCCACCGCGTATTGCAGCACGGAGAGGCAGTTGAAATCGGTATGTACCACCAGATTGGCGACGTTGCGGTGGACGAAGACATCCCCCGGCAGCAAGCCCATCAGCTGGTTGGCGGGGACCCGGCTGTCGGAACAACCGATCCAGAGGTATTCGGGGGCCTGCTGGGCAGAAAGAGTGGCAAAGAAAGCGGGATCTTCGGCTTTGATCCGTTCGGCCCACTCACGGTTGTTGGTAAACAGGTCGTTCAACAGTTTCACTTCTGCTCTCCCTAATGTGGCAGTGGCGGCAACATAACACACTCAAGGGTAACCAAAGCAAGGCCGACCAGATCCCTGCGAAACAAAAACAGGGCCATCAGGCCCTGTTTTTATGAGAGGAAGCATCAGGCTTCCATGGCATCTTTCAGCTTCTTGAGTGCGTTTTTCTCAAGCTGACGCACACGCTCGGCAGAGACGCCGTAGGTATCGGCCAGCTCCTGCAGAGTGGTCTTGCTGTCATCATCGAGCCAGCGGGCGCGGATGATGTGCTGACTGCGCTCATCCAGAGTGGCGAGGGCCGAGCTCAGACGACGGGTCGCATGATCGTCCCAGTTGTCGTTCTCGATGGTCGCGGCCAGATCGGAGGATTTGTCCTCCAGATAGTGAACCGGAGCGAAACCGCCCTCTTCCTCATCGTCACCCACCAGATCGAACGCCTGATCGTAGTTGGCCATCCGCGCTTCCATTTCGGTCACGTCAGCGGCAGAAACGCCGAGATCGGCCGCCACGGCCTGAACCTCTTCGTGGTTCAGCCAGCCCAGACGCTTTTTGGATTTGCGCAGGTTGAAGAAGAGCTTGCGCTGGGCCTTGGTGGTCGCCACCTTGACCATGCGCCAGTTGCGCAGGACATATTCGTGGATTTCGGCCTTGATCCAGTGCACGGCAAAGGAGACCAGACGCACGCCGACCGTCGGGTCGAAGCGCTTGACCGCCTTCATCAGGCCGATATTGCCTTCCTGAACCAGATCAGCCTGGGGCAAGCCGTAACCGGCATAACTCTTGGCGACATGAACGACAAAGCGCAGGTGCGACATAACCAGCTGACGGGCAGCCTCGAGATCGCCATCCTGCTGCAAACGCTCAGCCAGTTCACGCTCTTCCTCTGCGCTCAGCACAGGAATAGAGTTTACTGCCTGGATATAGCCTTCCAGACTACCTTGCGGAATCAGAGCCATAGTGCGCTGCAATGAAGTTCCCATCTGTTACCTCTTACTTTTCAATCGAATCAGTCTAACACCCTGAGAGGGTCTGTCTACTGACCGGATGCCATTCTGCGGCGTGTATCAAAGAACATGCCCAGTTTTAGACCGGCTTATCTTAAGCCTGCAGGATGAATCATGAATGAACAGTCAAAAAAAGGGGGTCACAATGAAGGACCCCCGAAAAGTAGCATGCTAAGTCCATTGTTGCGGAGCTCGCAACCTTCACATGCTTGCCAAGTCTGACGAGCAAGGCAGAGGGGCCACACCCGTATAAATGCTTCAGCTTTAATAGACTGCTTATAAATCAGAAGGTTCACTGGATCTAGCGAAGATCCGGAAGATCATTGTTATTCAGAATACTCTGACTATGGGTGCCAAGCCAGAAACGGCCCCTCTTTTACTTGATCCGCCTCTCAAAATCCAGCGATTTACTTTGATGACAAAATAATCAGGATGGTTCGATGTCGCGAATGTGGCGATGGACCGAGAACCAGGAGGCAATCAGCCCCAGCAGGGCGCCCAGCAAGATCAGATTGATCCCGTCTACCGCCCCCATGCCAACCAACCGGAAGTTACTGTTATACAAGCCCGCCAGCTCCTTCACCACCCCTTCGCTCCAGATCACCATCACTTCGGTCAGCCACCAGGCCAGCATGCCGCCGATGACCCCGAACCAGATGCCGGTATAGAGGAAAGGGCGATGAATGAAGGAGTCGGTCGCCCCCACCAGCTTGAGCACTTCAATCTCGGAACGCTGGTTGAGGATGTTGAGACGCAGGGTATTGCCGACAATCAGCAACACGGCGGAGAGCAGCAGCACCGCGATACCGGTAATGGTGTGGCGCAGCAGGTTCATGATCCCCTGCAGCCGGGTCAGCCACTGCAGATCCAGCTTGCCCTGCTCGACCCCCACCTCGTTGTTGAGCTTGCTGAGCAGCTCGGCTGCCCCTTCCGGGTTCTGCCAGCGCGGATCCGGGATCACGCTCAGCACCGGCGGTAGCGGGTTGCTGTCCAGATAATCGAGGGCATCGCCGAAGCCGGAGATCTCGCGAAACTCCCGCAACGCGTCGTCACGGCTCAGGTAGGTGACCGAATCTACCTCGGGATAGAGCAGGATCCGGTGCTGCAGATCGAGAATGCTCTGCTCCGGCAGATCCTTGCGCAGGTAAAGGGAGATCTGGGAACTGGTCTGCCAGCTCCTTTCCACCACCTCGGCGTTTTTCAGCAGCACGTGGAAGCAGGAGGGCAACGCCAGACTGACGCCGAGCACCGCCAGCGTCATCAGAGAGGCGAGCGGATTGCGCCACAACTCCCCGAGACTGGCAAACGCCTGCCGCACATGATCAACCCCGTACATCATCAGACGGCGCAGCGGCGGTTGTTTATGACGAACGATAGCCATCAGAGCTCCTCCCCGGCCGAGTACATGCGACCCGCCTTGAGGGTCAGAGTGCGATAGCGCATGCGGGCGATCAGCCCCAGATCGTGGGTGGCAATCAGTACCGAGACCCCAAAATTATTGAACTCCTGAAATAGCCGCATGATATCCATGGAGAGCTGGGGATCCAGGTTGCCGGTCGGTTCATCCGCCAGCAGCAGCGGCGGCTTGTTGACGATGGCACGGGCGATGCCGACCCGCTGCTGTTCACCACCGGAGAGCATACGCGGCTGGTAACGCTCCTTGCCGAGCAGCCCCACCTTGTCCAGCGCCGCCGCCACGCGCTTGTTGATATCGGCGTGGCTGTAGCCATCGATCACCAGCGGCAGCGCCACGTTGTCAAACACGGTTCTGTCCATCAACAGCCGGTGATCCTGAAAGATCATCCCGATCTGGCGGCGAACATAGGGGATCTGGCTGCGCTGGATATGGCTGACATCATCGCCATGAAAGAAGACGCGACCATCGGTCGGACGCTCCATCACGCTGATCAGTTTGAGGAGGGTACTCTTGCCCGCCCCCGAGTGCCCGGTCAGAAAAGCCATCTCCCCCTTGCGCAGGTGAAAGCTGACCTTCTGCAACGCCTGATGGCCACCGCTGTATACCTTGCTGACCTTGTCAAAACGAATCATAACGGTTCCCTGAAATTGACAAACCCCGACCGGAGTCGGGGTATGGAACACTTACTCATCACGGCTGAGCTGACTCATCGCGGCCGGACTTATTCATCGCGGCTGAAGAGCGCCTCGATGAAGTCGTTGGCAACGAAGGGACGCAGATCGTCGATCCCCTCGCCCACCCCGATATAGCGGATCGGGATCTGGAACTTGTCGGCCACCGCAAAGATGACGCCGCCCTTGGCAGTGCCATCCAGCTTGGTGAGGGTGATACCGGTCAGGCCCACTGCCTCGCTGAACAGCTTGGCCTGGCTCAGGGCGTTCTGGCCGGTGCCGGCATCCAGCGTCAGCATGATCTCGTGGGGCGCCTCTTCATCCAGCTTCTTCATCACCCGCACCACCTTCTTGAGCTCCTCCATCAGGTTGCTCTTGTTCTGCAGGCGACCGGCGGTGTCGGCGATCAGCACGTCAGCCCCGCGGGAGCGGGCGGCCTCGATAGCGTCATAAATGACGGAAGCGGAGTCGGCGCCGGTGTGCTGGGCAATCACCGGAATGTTGTTGCGCTGACCCCAAACCTGCAGCTGTTCGACCGCTGCGGCACGGAAGGTGTCACCCGCCGCCAGCATCACGCTCTTGCCCTCGGCTTGGAACTGCTTGGCCAGCTTGCCGATGGTGGTGGTCTTGCCGACGCCGTTTACACCGACCATCAGGATCACATAAGGCTTCTTGCTGGTGTCGATCACCAGCGGCTGCTCCACCTTGGCCAGCATCTCGCCCATGTCCTGCTTGAGCAGACCGTAGAGCGCTTCGGCATCCTTGAGCTGCTTGCGATCCGCGTGCTGTACCAGCCCTTCGATGATGCGAGTGGTGGTATCCACACCGAGATCGGCGGTCAGCAGCTGGGTTTCCAGCTCTTCAAACAGCTCATCGTCGATCTTCTTGCCACGAAACAGGCCGAAGAAACCGGAACCGATATTCTCCTTGGTGCGCACCAGACTGCGCTTGAGGCGAGCAAAGAAGCCCTCCCGCTGCGGTTTGTCCTGGGTGTCGTCGTCCACCTTGGCGGCCAGCGGCAGGGCAGCCAGTGCGGCGGCCTCAGCCTCCATCGCGGCGACCAGGCGCATATCTTCCGCTCGCTGGGCCTCTTTGGCGATACGGGCTTCTTCCGCAGCCTGAGCTTCAGCGGCAATACGAGCTTCTTCCGCAGCGCGAGCCTCGGCAGCAATACGGGCCTCTTCCGCGGCGCGGACTTCGGCAGCGATACGAGCCTCTTCCGCAGCGCGGGCTTCGGCGGCAATGCGAGCCTCTTCCGCAGCACGGGCTTCGGCTGCAATACGAGCCTCTTCCGCGGCGCGGGCTTCGGCAGCGATACGTGCCTCTTCCGCAGCGCGAGCTTCGGCGGCAATGCGAGCCTCTTCCGCGGCGC
>NZ_CAWLMI010000078.1:0-11584 GCF_963862045.1 Aeromonas sp. 159
GTAGGTTCGATTAGCGAAGCGTAATCGGACAGCGGTAACGGCATTGCTCCCTTCTCCCATTTATTAAAAAGGAGGAGAGGGGTCGGGGATAAGGGGAAAGAAAAAGAGATTTCACGGTAAACGTTGGGCTTCGCTACGCTCAGCCACAACCTACACAATCGGTAGGTTGGTGCTGAGCCTGCGAAGCCCAACATACGAGATATGCTAAGCCTTAGGAAGAAAATGCTCTTTCAATATTTTCAAAGCTGCATCATCATAACTTGCCACATTCCTTATTTCATTCGGACCAAAAACCAAAAGATTAAATTTCTTTTTATTTGCTTCTTTAGTCCTTTCAATACGGGCAATTGACTCATCAGACAGACGTCCAGTTGTCCACAGCTCGAAATTAGGAATACCACCATTTTTGTTCGTTATTTCTAGTCTCTGCAAATGCTCTCTGACTCGTTTAATTCTAATATCTAACCATCTATTTACTTCTTCATTACTCACAAAAGAACCTGGCTTCATGGCTTTACACTCGATGATTCTTGGCTCACCGACTTGAGGAACGACATAAACATCAACCTCAGCCTTTTCTCCACCATTATTTTTAAATGTTCTATTAAGATAGACATTGCCAGCAGTAGAATTTCTTATTATGTGACTGACCAGTATTTCAAAGAACGCGCCACGCATATTACCCATAGCACCTTCGAGACTGCCTAACCTTGTAATCACGTCATCAAAAGCTTTACTTTCAATCTCTCCTATAGCTGACTTTTTAGTAATATCGATTAAAGATATGAATGCTTCCGCTATATCTTTACCAAAAAGACTTTCTGGTGTTGCTGGTATAACGCCTTTTTCTTTAAGCTTATTCAGTGCTTCTTTTTCATAGCTAAGGGCAACAAAAATGTAAATAACCTTGTTTATTTTCTTCAATGCTTGCAGTGAGTTTATTTTATTTAAAAATGGCTCTACATGAATTAGTTCTACATTTTTTGAAAATAAAACATCACAAACAACAAAGCCAGGATTGGGCTTATCCTGCTTATTCCAATCGACTAATGGAGCTAAGTAACTAGGTGATGAAAGATCCCAAAAAAATGGTCCAACCATTGGTTGACTATTGATGTTACCTCTGGTCTTGATACAATCAAAACTTGCTATAGATAACCTTCTAAGCCACTCTTTCATGGCGCCAATAAATATTTCTTCAGCAAGTAACCTTGCACGAACAGAAATTATTTCCAGCTCTTTTAATTGGTTGTTATCATATAAATTCTTAGTAAGGATGCACTCCCCTATACCATCCACTTCGTCTTTTACAAAAATCTTCGCATCAAGCATTCTTTCCAATACACCAAGTGCACTAATTTTTTTCTGCTGAGCTTTTGGTGAACCACAAATGGTATAAAAATGCTCTATAGGAACAATCCCTCTAGCCTGTACAGCACCTAGAGCTAAAGCGTACGCACCTTTCTGGCTATAAATTGCTTTAAACAAATGTCCCCAGAACATTGGAGAACCGTAATCTTGTTCTAAATATGTAAAGCGAGTCCCTCTAGAAAACGTTAAATATGCTAGCTGTTTTACTCGATTACTTGATCGTCTGATCCGTTGGCGAGCAGCTTCATGTGTTAATCCATGCTTCTCTACAAGGTATGCGGCCAAATCACTGCTCAGACAAGGGCCAAGATTCTTATACGAAAGTGCCTCTTCAATCACGACCTTCCTCCCTACTGGGTATGTCACGCTGCGCTATTTATAAAACAAAAATACATGTACCGACCCACAAAAAGCGCGCCGAGACAACACCCGTTAAAAATCAATACCTTAAGTGGCAAAAATGACAAGCGCCATTACCGTGCGTCACGGTCATAAAACATACCACTCATTGCCACAGCACTGTTGGTGCAATTAGCACAGCGTAACGGGTCAACCGCAACTCCCTTTACCGCCCTCCAATCACTCCCCTAATCTCTCCGCCAATCCGGAATAACGCTCGGTCTTTTTCCGCACCGCCTGTGCCAGCAGGGCGCGATCGCCATAGAGATCGAGGCGCGCCTTGGCGCGGGTGATGCCGGTATAGACCAGCTCGCGGGTCAGCAGTGGGCTGGGGCTGTCGGGCAGCACCAGCACGGTATGGGCAAACTCCGAGCCCTGGGATTTGTGGATAGTCATGGCGTAAACCGTCTCGTGGGGTGGCAAGCGGCTGGGCAACAGCGCCCGCAAGGTGCCATCCGGCTGCTCAAACCATACCTTCAACCGGCCAGTTTCATCGGGCAGGCAGAGCCCCATATCGCCGTTGTAGAGGCCGACGCCGTGATCGTTGCGCACCACCATCACCGGACGACCGGCATACCAGTCGCCATCGCGGGCAATCAGGCCAGCCCGTGACAGGGCCAGTTCGAGCCGCTCGTTGAGTCCCAGCACCCCGAACGGGCCATCGCGCAGGGCGCAGAGGATCTGGAAGCTGTTGAATGCCTTGAACACGGCGGCGGGCGCTTCCCCCGCGCGGGCCGCCTTAAGATAGGCTCCGTAACCGGCCACCCCCTGGGCAATCAGGGCATCGTAGGCCTCCCCCGCCCAGGGGTGCAGGCTGATATCGGCGAATCCTGCGCCCCAGACTGATTCCACCGCCGTGGCATCGCCGCTGTTGCAGGCGCGCGCCAGCTGACCGATGCCCGAATGCTGATCAAAGCGCCAGCTCTTGGCCAGCAAACACAGGCTATCACGCACCGGCGCACCCGCGGGCGTGCCTTGCAAGCGGTAACCGGTCTGACGGGAGAGCCACTCCGCCTGCGCCGGGCTGATGCCCTGTTCGATAAAGCTGCAGATATCGCCGAGCACGGCCCCCGCCTCCACCGAGGCGAGCTGATCCTTGTCGCCGAGCAGGATCAGGCGGGCGTGGCTCGGCAGCGCATCGAGCAGGCGCGCCATCATCGGCAGGTCAACCATGGAGGCCTCATCCACCACCAGCAGGTCGAGGTGCAGCGGGTTGCCCGCGTGGTGGCGGAACTGGCTGCGCCCCGGAATGACCCCGAGCAACCGGTGCAGGGTGCCCGCTTCGGTGGGGATCGCTTCGACCCACTCGGGGGGCAGATCGAGGGCCTGCAGGGCAGAGCCGATACTCTCGGTGAGGCGCGCCGCCGCCTTGCCGGTGGGGGCCACCAGCCGGATCGCCGGCGCCTTGCCCGCTTGCAGGCCGGTCTCCACCAGAATGGCGAGCAGTTTGGCAACTGTGGTGGTCTTGCCGGTGCCGGGGCCACCCGAGATCACCGCAAAGGGGCGCGCCGCCGCCGTGGCTGCCGCCAGCTTCTGGCCGTTGCAGCAGAGCGCCTCGGGCACCAGCGCATCCAGCTTGCTCAAATCGCTCGCCGCCTGGGCACTGGCGAGCAGCGCCTCGATGGCGGGCCAATCCACTTCATTGGGGAACACCAGATCCAGATACTTTTCGATAAAGTGGCGGGCCGAGAAGTCGGGGGCGAGGCGGGCTTTGAGCAGCGCCGCGAACACCAACCCGTAGTCGCGGGCAAACAGCCGCGACAGGGCGGGAGCAATCTCCGGCCATTCGGCTCGTTCACTCAAGGCGCGCAGATGGCGGGCCACCCCCAGTTCAAAATCGTGGTAGCGGGTGAGGTAGAGCCGCCCGTGCCACAGCCGCAGCGGCCAGCGCGGAGCGAGCCCCTCATCCTGCTCGGTGCCAACGAGCGGGCTTGCCGCAAACAGGGCGGGCCAGCGGGCAGGATCCGCCAGATCCAGCAACAGATCCCGGCTCTGCTGGGGATCCAGCCCGAACGGGCGCAGTGATCCAGCGATGAGCATCTCCAGCGGCAGGCAGACATGGCCGCGCCCCAGCTCGAAGCAGGTGAGCGCAGCCCCCAGCACCAGCTCGGGGCTGCCGCCAAGGTCTGCCACCAGCCGGGCAAATTGCAGATCCAGCTGGCGGATGCGGCCAGCCAGCGCCAGTGCTTTCAACCGTTCAACCATCATTGCGCTGGTCGCGGTGCTGATCATGGTGCCGCTCATGCCTCTACCTCGTTTAATTCTGTTGATGAAACACCGCCAGAGCGATCACCGTTTCTAAACAACTCATCCAGCCCCAGCACCAGTTCACGGCTCGGACGGGTATGGAAAATGCCCCCCTGCGGCATGCCGCGCAGGAACAGATAGAAAACGCCGCCAAAGTGCTGCTCGAAGTCGTAACCCGGCAGGCGCAGGGTGAGCAGCCGGTGCAGCGCCAGCGAGTAGAGCTGGTATTGCAGGTCGTAGCGGTGCTCGGTCATCGCCCGCTCCAGCGCCGGACGGCTGTAATCGGCGGGGCTCATGCCGAGGTGGTTCGATTTGTAGTCGAGCAGATACCAGCGCCCCTGCCACTCGAACACCAGATCGATAAAGCCCTTGAGCATCCCCTGCACGGTGGCAAAGCTGAGCGGCTTGTTGCCCCGCGACAGCGGGTCGTGCTGCTGGCAGAGGGCGGTCAGCGCCGGTGCCGTCACCCGCCCCATGGGCAGGAAGAACTCCAGCTCCACCAGCTTGCGCTCGGGGGCCAGATCCCGCAGCCGCACCGGATCGCCAAAGCCGGTATCGAGCGGGGTATCGAGCACCGCCTCCACCTGCTGTTGCAGCACTGGGGCCCAGCTCTCGTCGAAGCCGTCTTGCAGCAACAAGCTGGCGATATGCTCTGCCAGCGGCTCGCCCGCAGCGCTTTGAAAGTCGATGGTCTCGAACAGGCTGTGCAGCAAGGTGCCGGGGCGCGCCCCTTTCGGGAAGGTGAAGATGGAGGGTTGTAGCTCGTCCTCTTCGTGTACAACAGCCGCCTCAGCAACGACCTCCACATCGAAGCCGGGATTGGCGAGTACGCCCTTGCTGTGACCGTGGCCCTGCGCCGCCAGCCCGGAGTAGGAGCTGATCCACCAGTCCCGCTCAAGGGAGCCGGTAAAGTGGCGCACCTGCGGCTCGCCCAACTGCTCCTCCTCTGGCGGCAGCGGGGCCGGACGGGTGAGCGAGGGCTCACCGACGGCCACTCCGGGCAGCGCCTGCGCCAGCTCGGTGAGGGCGGTCGCCAAGGTTTCGGCATCCCCCTCCTCACCCTTTTGCAGCAGGTAGCCGATGGCGGTGTGGTGCAGGTCGGTCTTCTCCGACTTGCCCGCCCCCGCCCGCACCGGCGCCAACCCCAGCCAGGTGGCGTAAACGCCCCGGGTCAGCGCCACGTAGAGCAGCCGCAAATCTTCGGCAAGGCGCTCCCTGTCCGCTTCGGCGAGCGACGAGTCGGCGCCGGTCAGATCGAGAATGGTGCGATTGCCCGCCTCATCCGCCTCGTGATAGAGCGGGGTCTCGGCGGTTCTGTGGCTGCAGATAAAGGGCAGGAATACCAGCGGGTACTCCAGCCCCTTGGATTTGTGGATGGTGACGATCTGCACCAATTTCCGCTCGGATTCGAGGCGCAGTACCTGCTCAGCATCCTGGCCGTTGGGGCGACTCACCGCCTCACCCAGCCAGCGCAGCAGGGCGTACTCCCCGTCCAGCTCGCTGCTCACCTGTTGCAGCAGCTCGCCGAGATGGAGGAAGTTGGTCAACCGCCGCTCGCCGTAGGGGCTCGCCAAAAGCGAAGAGGCGAGATTGCGCCGGTGCAGCAGGGCCCGCAACATCGCCAGCACGCCACGGCGGTGCCAGATCTTGCGGTACTCAATAAACTCCTGCACCGCGCTCTCCCACGCCCGCTCGTCGCTGGCCAGCCCATCGAGCGCCTTGGCATCCAGATCGAACAGGCCGGTGGCGAGCGCCGCCCGCAGGCTGCGCTCTTCGCTCGGGTTTTGGCAGGCGTGCAGAATCAGCAAAATCTCCCGCGCCTCCGTCTGCTCCAGCACGCTCTCGCGGTTCGACAGATAGACGGAGGCGATGGCAAGCCGTGCCAGCTCCTGCTGCACCAGCTTGCCCTCGGCTCCGGTGCGCACCAGCACGGCGATATCCCCGGCCTTCACCGCTTTGTCGCCGATCAGCGCCTTGCCCTCGCGGGCCAGGGTCAGCAGGCGGTGGATCTCGGCGGCAGTGGCGCGGGCCATCTTGCTCTGGTAATCCCCCCGGTTGAAGGTCGGCTGGCCGCTCAGCTGCCAGCAGTGGAGCACAGGTGCAGTTGCGCCATCGAGCAGCAGCGCCTTGCTCTTGCCCTGCG
This sequence comes from Aeromonas sp. 159, assembly GCF_963862045.1. Lineage (NCBI taxonomy): Bacteria > Pseudomonadati > Pseudomonadota > Gammaproteobacteria > Aeromonadales > Aeromonadaceae > Aeromonas > Aeromonas sp. 159. The sequence goes on from NZ_CAWLMI010000078.1 coordinate 6,161, forward strand.
CCTCCACCGGCAGGAAGGGGATATCCGCCTCGTAGATAAAGGGATCCTTGGCCCGCTCGAACAGGCCGTTGACCGCCCCCACCAGCGCACTGCTGGAGCGCCAGTTGCGCCCGAGGGTGTAGTGGGCGCTCACATTTCGCCGCGCCTGAATGTAGGTAAAGATGTCGGCGCCGCGAAAGCCGTAGATGGCCTGCTTGGGGTCACCGATCATCAACAGCGCCGTGTCTGTGTGGCCGCCGTAGAGCCGATGGAAGATGCGGTACTGCTGGGGGTCGGTATCCTGAAATTCATCGATCATCGCCACCCGGTAGGTGGCGCGAATGCGCTCGCAGAGCCGCTCGCCAAGGCTGGAGCCGAGCGCCCCGTCGAGATCTTTGAGCAGGTCATCGAACGAGAGCTGATGAGCCTGCCGCTTGCTCGCCTGCATCCGGCTGCGCACTACTTTGGCTGCCCGTTGCAGGATCAGATCCCGAATACCGGGGCGACTCGCCAGCAGTTCATCGATCTGGCTGAACAGTGGCAGGGTCGGCACGGCGCCCCCCTTCTTGAGGTTCTCCTCCAGTACCGTCTGGCCGAAGCGCTCCAGCTCCTTGGGAATGGCGTAGCCACTGCTCTCGTCCTGTGCCCAGTCGGCTATCTTGGCAAGCCACCCTTCGTAGTTCTTGCCGGTGTAGCGACTGATCTGGCCGTCGGTCTGGCGACGGATCTCGTCCCCTTGCGCCAGCCACTCGCTCTTCACCGCCGCGATGCGACTCATGGCCGCCTGATGGCGGGCGGCCAGAGTCTCGTCACCCAAGGCCGGGTGGATCTCCAGCTCGCTGTTGTCGAGCCAGCTGCCCATCTCCCGCAACAGGGCGGCGGGGCTCGGCCAGAGCGCACGCACCGCGCTGGCGAGGGCTTTATCCACCGGATAGAACTCGGATCGCCAGTAGTCGCTCACCGCCTGCAGCCTGAGCTGACTGTCGTCGGTGAGAAATTCGGTCTCGAAGAGGGCACCCGACTCGAAGGCGTTCTGTTTCAGCATCCGCTGGCAGAAGCCGTGGATGGTAAAGACCGCCGCCTCATCCATCTGCCGCTCGGCGGCCAGCAGGCGGCGGGCCGCCAGCTCGTGCTCCTCCACCTCTTCCAGTAGCTGGGCCAGCAAGTCATCCTTGCTCTCACCGCGCATAAAGGCGAGCCGCGCCTCGTGAATGCGGCCGCGGATCCGCCCGCGCAGCTCGGCGGTGGCCGCTTCGGTAAAGGTCACCACCAGAATTTCGGTCACCGAGAGCGGCCGTTCATGGGCGCTCGGCTGACCGGCATCAGCCCTCTCTTCGATAAGCGGGCCGTGGCCCAGCAGCAGGCGCAGGTAGAGACCGGCGATGGTGTAGGTCTTGCCGGTACCGGCGGAGGCTTCAATCAGCCGTTCACCATGGAGGGGAAAACGCAGGGTATTGAGCGGGTTAGCCATTATTTCAGCTCCTCCAGGGTCTTGAGCAGCGGGGTCAGGTGTTCGCGGGCCAGCGCCTGCAACTGCCCCAGCACCTCGTCATCGAGTTCGGGGAAGCAGCGGGCGACGTAAACGTCTTGCCCCTCCCCATTGATCATCCAGCCGCCGTTGAAACGGGTGAGGGCCGCCTTGTCGGCCGCCTCCGGCTTGTCCGGATCCTTCTCGATCGCCTTGAGCCAATCCCAGGCGGTGTTGGGGAAGAAGGGCAGCGGCCGCTTCATCCCCTGCGCCCAGCACGCCACCAGCGCCGCCAGCTTGGGCCGCGCCTCGTCGGCCGAGAGCTTGGGCAGTCGCAGACTCTGTTTGGCGTCGAACAGCAGGGTGTCGCCGGGGGCGTCGCTGAGGGAGAGGCAGAGGTGCTGGATCCAGCCCAGCAGCAGATCCTTGCCGTTGAAGCTGCCGGGTTTGACCACCAGCAAGCACCCCTTCTGGGTGTCGATCCACCCTTGCAGCTGGCCCTGAGCGAGGGAGATATCGATCTCCACCGCCTGCTTGTCTGACTCATTGGCCGCAACCCATGGCCGCAGCCGATCCGCCAGCTTGCCCATCTCGGCATCCAGATCGTCCAGCAGCAGGCTGCCGAACCACCCTTGCGGCAAGAGGCCGGTGAGCTGCAACCGTTCGCGACGCTCGGTGCTATCTCCTTCCGCCAGATGGGCATCAAGCAGCAGATCTTTCAGCTGGTAATGTTGCAGGCCATCCAGCTCGAACGGCTCGCTGTCCTCGATGTTGGCTTCGTTCAGCTCAAACCACACCTTGAGACGGCGGTTGAGGAAATATTTGGTGGGCTGGCGATAGAAGCGCAGCAGCTCTGCCAGCTCCAGCCCCTGCTCCTTGCCCCATTCGGGCGGGAGAGGCAGCTCGCCGCTCTGGAAGTTGGCCGCGCCACGCACCGGATTGAGGGCGGGCAGCCAGTCGGCGGCATAGGTAAAGAGGCGTGAACCCGGCTCCGGATAGAAGTAGTTGCGGCTGTAGGGGGTGAGCGGGTGCGCCACCATCAGATGGTTGAGCAGCCGCTTGCCGGAGGTTTCGTCGTCGAGATCCTCATCCCCCGCCAGCACGAAGCCCTGCCGCACATAGTCGATGAGTTCGGCCAGCAGCACCGAGGGTACCTTGTCGCTGTTGTCCTGGGCGCTGAAGCCCTGATAGCTGATGTAGAGCCCCTGCTGGGCGCTGAGCAACGCCTCGAGGAAGAGGTAGCGGTCATCATCACGACGGGAGCGATCCCCCCGCCGCGACGCCACCGCCATCAAGTCGAACCCCATGGGGGCCAGGGTGCGCGGGTAGACGCCGTCGTTCATGCCGAGCAGGCAGACCTGCTTGAAGGGGATGGAGCGCATCGGCATCAGGGTGCAGAAGTTGACCTGACCGGCGAGGAAGCGCTGGCTGGAGCGGGACTCCCCCAGCACGCTGCCGAGGTAATCCTGCAACAGGTCGGCGGTAATGGGCTGCTCGAAACGGGCTTCGCCGAGCCGGGTCTGCCACTCGGCCAGCTGGCTGCGGATCAGCTGAAGCTGACGCTCTTCATCCTCGTCGGCCAGATAGAAGCGCTCCAGCAGCGCCAGCAGGCAGGCGTTCCACTCGGCCAGCGGCTGCGCCTGTTGCAGGCGGGGCAGGAATTCGGCCAGCGAATCGACAAACCAGGCGAGCTTGCCGAGTGCCAGCCCCTGCTGACCCTCGATATCGGCGTAGGGCAGGATGCCCGCCACCGGCTCGCCATCCCCCATGGCAAAGCCGAGCAGCATGCGGCGCAGGCCGAACAGCCAGCTGTTGCCGGACATGGGCGGCAGATCGAACCGGACGGGGTAGCCGTCGTCCAGCCCCCAGCGGATGCCGGTCTCCTGCACCCAGACCCGCAGCTGGTTGAACTCGTCGTCATCCAGCTCGAAGCGGCGTAGCACGGCGGGCACCTCGAGAATGGCGAGCAACTCCCCTGCGCCGAAGCGGGCGTTGGGCAGCCTGAGCAGGGCGAGGAAGCTTTGCAGCAGCGGGCTCTCCTGACTCGCCGCCCGATCCGAGACCGCAAACGGGATCTGACCGCGCGCGCCAAACACCGCCTGAATGTAGGGGCCGTAGCTGTTCACATCCGGCATCATCACCACCACATCTTTCGGGGTGAGGGACGGGTCCTGCTCGAACAGCGCCAGCAGCCGATCGTGCAGCACCTCGAGTTCGCGCATCGGGCCGTGGCAGGCGTGGATCTGCAAGGATCCATCCGCCGGATCGATCGGGCTCTTGTGATGGCTGCTGTCGAGATCGAACTGACCGACGCCTCGCTCGGCCAGCTCCAGCACATCCTTCTGAATGGCATGCAGCAGCTTGATATTGCCCTTGCCATCCACCTCGTCGATATCGACGAAGGCCTCGATTTGCGGCACCTCCAGCTCCATCAGCTGGTGCAGGTAGTCGCGCCCCAGCTTGCCCATGGAGGCGAGCAGCGGGTTGGCGGGGCCCTGCAATGTCTCGATATCGGTGCCGGGTTTAAGCTTGTTCTCCAACCGAGCCAGGGTTTTGCGATCCAGCAGATCCCCCCAGTAGTAGCGGCAGGGGTTGGTGACGAACAGGTGCACCTCCACCTCCGGCCGACTGCCGAGGGCCAGCAGCGCCTCCACATAGCGCGGCGGCAGCGCCGAGATGCCAAACACAAACACCCGCTGCGGCAGCTTGCCCGGCAGATCGGCGGTACGCGCCAGCTCGTGGATAAACTCCTCGTAGAGATTGGCGCGGTGGTAACCGCTTGGAGAGAGCGCCAACGTGCGTGCCACCAGCTCGCGCCACAGCTCGGGCTGCCAATCCTGACCGCTCACCCTGGCCAGCTCCTGACTCAATCCTTCCCCCTCTTCCCAGCGGGCGATCCAGTCCGGCCGGTAAACCAGATACTGGTCAAAGAGATCCGCTACCTTCTGGCAGAGCTGCCACAACCGCACCTGCTCGGGATCCCTGGCGGGATCCTCCTCATCTCCCCCTCCCAGATAAGCGGCGAGCGGGGCAAAGGCGGGGCGATCGAGCAGGGCGGGCAGAATGGTCATCAGCTGCCAGCTCATGGAGCCCTTGTTGTAGGGACTCTGGCGCGGCACATCTGCCAGCACCCGGGTGAACATCTCCCAGATAAAGCTGGCGGGCAGCGGAAAGTCGATATTGGCGGCGATGCCGAACGCTTTAGCCAGCTCCAGCTTGAGCCACTGGGCCATGCCCGGACTCTGCACCAGGATCTGCTCCCGATCGAAGGGGTGAGAGAGAGGGGCCTGCCGGATGCGGCTCACCAGCAGCTCTTTGAGCAGATCCAGCTGATTGGAGTGGTAGAGGGTAAACATGAGCAATTCCCGCCTGTGGATGAGAGGGGGCGAGGGAAAAGGCGAGCCATTTCCGTCACTTCACAAGAGAGGGAATTGTCGGGGATCGGGGGATAAGATGCAAAAGGCACTTGTGGCCAGCAGGCGGGTAAACCGCTGAACCATGAGGGGGGCCGCACATTTGTGCCGCTGCCTCACCGACCCGGAAAACGCAGACAGAAAAAAGCCGGTGCAAAGCACCGGCCAAAAGGCATTGGAAAACTTGACTCTTCAGGGCATTACCAGTTTTTGCCGAGACGGGCATCCAGACTGAAAGCCCCTGCTCCGGCCGCCGCCAGCGCCAGGAAACCACCGGCCACTGAGACGTTCTTCATAAACATCAGCATCTGCATCTGTTCGGCAGGCTGATAATGGAAAATAAAGGCAGCCATCAGGGTGAAGCCGGCCAGCAGCACGGAGAGGCTGCGGGTAAAGAGACCGAGCACGACGGCAAGGCCACCACCCAGCTCAAGCAGGATCACCAGCGGCAACATAAAGCCCGGCACGCCCATCGCTTCCATATAGCCCTGAGTACCGGCGTAGCCACCGATCTTGCTCCAGCCCGCCATTACGAACATCAGCGCCAGCAGTACACGACCCGCC
>NZ_CAWLMI010000079.1:0-33529 GCF_963862045.1 Aeromonas sp. 159
GCGTCTTGCGCCGCTCACCACCCTCAACGGCACCGTAGATGCCAACCCGCAGGAAACCTATCTGGCGGCCGCCCGCCTGCTGGGCCAGCTCAACGTGGTCTACCTGCACATTGCCGAAGCGGACTGGGACGATGCCCCCCTGATGCCGGAGAACTTCAAGCAGGGTCTGCGGGATGCCTTCCCCAACACCCTGATCTACGCCGGTAAATATGATGGCAAGCGGGCTCGCGCCGCCCTCGACGCGGGCTGGGCCGACATGATTGGCTTTGGCCGCCCCTTCGTCGCCAACCCGGATCTGCCGAACCGGCTGCGCCACGGCTATCCGCTGGCCCCCCACGATCCGGCTACCCTGTTTGGCGGCGGCGAGAAGGGGCTGACAGACTACCCCGTCTACCAGGCCGATGACGCAGCGACCAGCTGCTGATTGCCAATGGCCAACCGGCCACGTAACGCAGGCCCCACTGGTTGGGGCCTGCCGTATTGTTGCCCATTCGCAGCAGTGGCAGTTTCTCTGTATTGCTGTTGCAATGACCTCGTTGTTCTCTCCCCTCGCTTTCACAAGGAGTCATCATGAATCACACCCAAGCCTGGTGCTGGCATGCCCCCGGTGAACCGACCCAGCTTACCCTCGTCGACCTGCCCCTGACACCGCTCGCCCCTGACGAGGTACTGGTGGCAAACCGGGTTATCGCCTTCAATCCGGTGGACTGGAAGCTGATCGAATATGGCCACTCCAACTGGCAGGATGGTCAGGTGCCCGGCGTCGATGGCATGGGTACTATCGTGGCCCTCGGCGCCAACGTCAGCCATCTGCGTCTCGGCGCCCGGGTCGCCTATCACACCGACCTGCGCCACCACGGCAGCTTTGCCCGCCACACCCGGGTACCGGCCCGCGCCCTGCTGCCGGTGCCCGATGCCCTAAGTGACGAGGCGGCCGCCGCTCTGCCCTGTCCCGGCCTCACCGCGTGGCAGGCGCTGGCCAAGCTGCCGCGCCTGCACGGGGAAGCGCTGCTCATCACAGGTGCTGGCAGCAGCGTCGGCCGTTTTGCGGTGCAGCTCGCCCTCCAGCAGGGGGCGCGGGTCTTTGCCAGCGCCAGCTCACGCCACCATCACTGGCTCAAGCAGATAGGTGTGCAGGGGGTGGCCGATTATCGGGATCCCGACTGGCTGGCCACTTTGCAGGCGGCCAACGGCAACGAGCCGTTTGAGGGGATCATCGATCTGGTCTCCAGCCAACAGGCAGAGAGCCTGCTGCCTGCCCTTGGCTACTACGGTCACATGGTGACTGTGCTGGGGCGCATCCCGCACAACCCGCTACCCGCCTTTAGCCATTGCCACTCGTTGCACGAGATTGCGCTCGGTGCCCAGCACGCCTTTGGCAGCGACAAACAGTGGAGTCGGCTGGTGGCCGCCGGTGTCGCCATGATGGAGCAGATGGCGAGCGGCGAGCTGACCCTGCCGCCGCTGGTGGTCGGCGACTTTGAGGCACTGCCTACTCTGCTCGAGCGCTTCAAGCGCGAAGGACAGGGTGAGAAGTTTCTGGTGCGAGTGGCATAACGCTGACCTTCCCTGATAACCACACCGACCATTGAAACGAAAGAGGCCCGCCAGTGATGGCGGGCCTCTCTTTATATAGTACATGTCATCTCGACTTCATTGGCGCCTGACTCAGTGCAGGATCACCTCGTGGGTCTCGGCATAACTGCGGATCTCCCGGGTCAGCCGCGCCTTGTCGGCCAGAGAGAGCCAGCTCGCCTCCACCGCATTGAGCGACAAGCGGCAGAGCTGGCTCATGGTCGCGCCAAGGCCATCGGCCAGCGCCACAAAGTTGGCATTCATATAGCCGCCAAAGTAGGCGGGATCGTCGGAGTTGATGGTGACGCAGAGCCCCTGCTCCAGCAGCCGCAACACATTGTGCTGGGCCATATCGCCGAACACCTTGAGTCTTGTGTTGGAGAGGGGGCAGACGGTGAGCGGCAGCCGGGTATCCGCCAGATAGCGCAGCAGCTCGGGATCGTCTGCCGAACGCACCCCGTGATCGATGCGGCATACCTTCAGCTCGTTGATCGCCTGCCAGATGTAGTCGGCAGGGCCCTCTTCACCTGCGTGGGCCACCACCGGCAACCCCAGCTCGCGGCATTTGGCAAAGACCCGGGCAAATTTAGTGGGCGGATTGCCCCTCTCCCCGGAGTCGAGGCCGATGCCGTGAATCCGTGACAGGAAGGGCTCCGCCTCCTCCAACGTAGCGAACGCCTCCTCTTCGCTCAGGTGGCGCAAAAAGCTCATGATAAGGCACCAGCTGATGCCAAACTCCTTCTCCCCGCTCTGCAACGCCCGCTCGATACCGCCCAGCACGGTAGCAAAGGGGATACCGCGGGCAGTGTGGGTCTGCGGGTCGAAGAAGATCTCCACATGCACCACCTTGTCGGCGGCGCAACGCTCAAGATAGGCCCAGGTGAGGTCGAAGAAGTCCTGCTCGGTCACCAGCACGCTGGCGCCGCGATAGTAGAGATCGAGAAAGGATTGCAGGCAGTCAAAGTCATAGGCGGCGCGCACGCTGGCCACGTCGGGCCAGGGCAGTGGCACGCCGTTGCGGCGGCCCAGCTCAAACATCAACTCGGGTTCGAGGCTGCCCTCGATATGCAGGTGCAGCTCCAGTTTCGGCAATCCGGCGATAAATTGCGCGGCGGTGAGGTGTTCGGGTGTGACTGGCTTGGAAATCGGGGTGTCCATAGCAACGGCTCCATCAGCAAAGTGATCCGGCGTCAGCCCCTCCACCAGACTGACCCGACGGCAGCTTTATTGTGCACCGAAGTGGCGAGACAGGGGAGACTTGTCATCAAACAGACTTATAATGGCGTCACAAAAATCATAAATGATTGAACATCTTAACGATTGGCGGCTCGCCTGCGCCCTGACAAGGAGTTTTCATGAAGAAGAACGTCATCTGCGATATCGACGGTGTCATCCTGCACAACAACGATCTCATCCCTGGTGCCGACCGTTTCGTCCATCGCCTGCTGGAGCAGGGCAGCAAGCTCTTGTTCCTCACCAACTACCCGGCCCAGACCCAGAAAGATCTGCAAAACCGCTTCCGCTCCGCCGGGATCGAGGTGCCGGAGGAGTGCTTCTATACCTCCGCCATGGGCACCGCCGACTTCCTCAAGCGTCAGGATGGCAAGAAGGCCTATGTGATCGGCGAAGGGGCGCTGACCCACGAGCTCTACAAGGCCGGCTTTACCATCACCGACATAGACCCGGACTTCGTGGTGGTTGGCGAGACCCGCAACTACAACTGGACCATGATGCAACAGGGGGCCAAGTTCGTCGATCAGGGGGCCCGCTTTATCGCCACCAACCCCGATACCCACGGCCCCATGATGCACCCGGCCTGCGGCGCCCTGTGCGCCCCCATCGAGCGGATGACCGGCAAGAAGCCGTTTTATGTCGGCAAACCGAGCGCCTGGATCATCCGTGCGGCGCTCAACCGGATGGAGGCCCACTCCGACGACACCATCATCATCGGCGACAACCTGCGCACCGACATTCTGGCGGGCTTTCAGGCCGGTCTCGAAACGGTGCTGGTGCTCTCCGGGGTGAGCAAGGTCGCCGATATCGACCGCATGCCGTTTCGCCCGAACCATATTTTCGACTCCGTGGTCGACATCGATATCGTCTAATCACCACCCAAGCGTTAAACAGGGCAGGTCTCTCCTGCCCTTGCAGGATCTGTTATGGAACCCATTCTGATCGCTGTGGCCTTTGGCTGCGGCATGGTAGTCAATCTGATTGGCCTGCCCCCCCTGCTCGGCTTTCTGGCCGCCGGTTTTATCCTCAACGGCATGGGATATGAAAATACTCCTGCCCTGAGCGAGGTAGCCGATCTCGGCGTCACCTTGCTGCTGTTCACCATCGGTCTCAAGCTCAATATCAAGACCCTGATGCGGCGCGATGTGTGGGGTACCACCAGCCTGCACCTGCTGCTCTCCACCCTGCTCTTTACCGTGGTACTGCTGGTCTGCAAGGGACTGGGGCTTGAACTTGCCCTGTCGCTGGACTGGAAGCTGGCGCTGCTGCTGGGCTTTGCCCTCTCCTTCTCCAGCACTGTCTTTGCGGTCAAGGTGCTGGAAGATCGCAGCGACATGAATGCCCTCTACGCCCGCATCGCCATCGGGGTGCTGGTGATGCAGGATGTGTTCGCCGTGGCGTTTCTGGCCTTCTCCAGCGGCAAGTGGCCCAGTATCTGGGCGCTCTGGGTACTGGGATTGCCGCTGCTGCGCCCGCTGCTGTTCAAGCTGCTGGAGCGTGCCGGGCACGGCGAGCTGCAGGTGCTGTTCGGGGTGTTTTTGGCGCTGGTGGTCGGGGCCGCCGGTTTTGAAGTGGTCGGCCTCAAACCGGATCTCGGGGCACTGATCATCGGCATGATGCTCGCCTCTCATCCTGCTGCGGCAGGGCTTGCCAAGGCGCTCTTTAACCTCAAAGACCTCTTTCTGGTCTGCTTCTTTCTCACCATCGGCCTCAACGGCCTGCCGACCCACGACACCATGCTGCTGGCACTGGCGCTGGTGCTGGCCCTGCCGCTCAAAAGTGTCCTCTACTATCTGGTCTACAGCGGCGCACACCTGCGGGTGCGTACCGCCCTGCTCTCGACCCTGGCGCTCACCAACTTCTCGGAGTTTGGCCTGATCGTCGCCGCCATCGCCGCCAAGGCGGGCTGGCTCTCCCACGAGTGGCTGGTGGCGGTCTCGCTGGCACTGGCGGCGAGCTTTATGATCTCCGCCCCGCTCAATGCCCAGAGCGAGCGCATTTATCACCGCATCGGCCACTGGCTGCGGGGATTGCAGGCAAGCAACCTCCATCCGGAAGACAGACCCATCGAATTGGGCGATGCGGAGGTGATCATCCTCGGTATGGGGCGGATCGGTCAGGGGGCCTACTTCGAGCTGGAGAACAAGTACGGCAACGTCATCCTCGGGGTGGAGAACGACAGCGAGAAGCTACCCACCCTGCGCGCCCAGGGGATGAACGTCATCGAGGGGGATGCCACCGATACCGACTTCTGGGACAAGGTGCTGCTCTCCAATCAGGTCAATCTGGTGCTGCTGGCGATGCCCCACCATTCGGGGAATCTCTACGCCATCGAGAAGCTGCGCAGCCACGGATTCAACGGCAAGATCGCCGCCATCGTCCGTTTCGAGGACGATATCGCCTCCCTCAGAGAGCAGGGAGTGGATGCGGTATTCAACGTCTACAACGAAGCGGGCAGCGGCTTTGCCCGCCATGTGATCCGCCGCTTGCAGCCGCTTTGAGTTATCGGCCAGCAGCCCTTGGCAAGGGAATGCGCATCGTTTAAGTTATGCACAACCTCGTTTAATAAAACGAACAAACGCGGGGCCGGGATGGCCCCGCGTTCCTATCTGCCGAAGCCAAGGAGGCACCATGAAGACCCTCAACGACTGGATCCTGCTCGATCGCCATGAGGCGGCCCCTACCCCGCTGATGCCTGCATCCGAGCGCATTAAAGCAGGCAACCCGGCGCAAACGGTGTGGAACCACTACTCCGACCCAAGCCAGCAGTTTCACGTGGGCTTCTGGGCTTGCGAGCCGGGCCGCTGGGCCATCCACTACACCGAGCACGAGTATTGCCAGCTGCTGGAGGGGGATGTGGTGATCCACGACAGTGAGGGCGGCCAGCTTGCTCTCAAACCCGGCGATCAATTCGTGATTCCGGCAGGCTTTGTCGGCGAGTGGGAGACCCTTACTCCCTGTCGCAAGGTCTACGTCATCTTCGAACCCGCCTCTGCTTGACGTTCACGTCACCCTGCCCCGTTGCAGCAGCCCTTATCCTGTTGATCTGCTTGACGCTTACGGCATGATTTTCTGCGGTTTTCCCGCTTGCAAAAGGTTTTTCCGCTAGGCATTGTGTCTGACGAGGAATGTAAATGGAATTTCGAGCCCAAACGTGGGGGGCTCATATAAAAATCAAGAGGATTACCGCCAATGTGTTCAATTTTCGGCATTCTGGATATCAAGTCCGATGCAGTTGCCCTGCGCAAATCGGCGCTGGAGATGTCCAAGCGACTGCGTCACCGCGGGCCTGACTGGTCCGGCGTCTACAGCTCAGACAAAGCAATTCTGGTGCATGAGCGTCTGGCCATCGTCGACCCGGGCAATGGCGCCCAGCCGCTCTACAACCCCGAACGCACCCATGTGCTGGCGGTCAACGGCGAGATCTACAACCACAAAGAGCTGGAGAAAACCCTCAAGGTCGACTTCCAGTTCCAGACCAAATCTGACTGTGAAGTGCTGCTGGCTCTTTACAAGGAGAAGGGCCCGGCGTTTCTCGACGATCTCAACGGCATTTTTGCCTTCATTCTTTATGACGCCGAACAGGATGCCTACCTGATTGGTCGCGACCACATGGGGATCATCCCCCTCTATACCGGTCGTGACGAGCACGGCAACTTCTATGTTGCCTCCGAAATGAAGGCGCTGGTGCCGGTCTGCAAGAGCGTCGAAACCTTCCCGCCGGGACACTATCTGTGGAGCAAGGATGGCGAGCTCAAACAGTGGTACAAGCGCGACTGGATGGAGTACAGCGCGGTCGAGCACAACGTCAGCGACAAGGCCGAGCTGAAAGCCGCGCTGGAAGCGGCGGTCAAACGCCAGCTGATGTGCGACGTGCCTTATGGCGTGCTGCTCTCCGGCGGGCTGGACTCCTCCGTCATCTCCGCCATCACCAAGCTCTATGCGGCGCGCCGCATCGAGGACGATGGCAAGAGCGAAGCCTGGTGGCCGCAACTGCACTCCTTCGCCGTCGGTCTGGAAGGGTCGCCGGATCTCGCCGCCGCCCGCAAGGTGGCTGATCACCTCGGCACCATCCACCACCAGATCCACTTCACCGTGCAGGAGGGTCTGGATGCCCTGCGGGACGTCATCTATCACCTCGAGACCTATGACGTCACCACCATTCGCGCCTCCACGCCCATGTATCTGATGGCCCGTTACATCAAGGCGATGGGGATCAAGATGGTGCTCTCCGGTGAAGGCTCCGACGAGCTGTTTGGTGGCTACCTCTATTTCCACAAGGCACCCAACGCCCGCGAGTTCCACGAAGAGAACGTGCGCAAGCTCGCCTCCTTGCATCTCTATGACTGCCTGCGCGCCAACAAGTCGATGGCCGCCTGGGGGGTGGAGGGTCGCGTGCCCTTCCTCGACAAGGAGTTCATGGACGTGGCGATGCGCCTGCAGCCGGCCGACAAGATGTGTGGCAAAGGCAAGATCGAGAAGCACATCCTGCGCGAAGCGTTCGAGGATCTGCTGCCCCACGAAGTGGCATGGCGCCAGAAGGAGCAGTTCTCCGACGGCGTAGGCTATTCGTGGATCGACAGCCTGAAAGCCATGGTGGAACAGGAAGTGACGGATCAGATGTTCGAGGCGGCCGCATTCCGCTTCCCCATCAACACCCCGCTCACCAAGGAAGCCTACTTCTACCGCGCCATCTTCGACGAGCACTTCCCGCTGGAAGCCGCCGCCCGCACCGTGCCTTACGGCAAGTCAGTCGCCTGCTCCACTCCCACCGCGCTGGAGTGGGATGCCAAGTTCAAGGAGATGGCCGACCCGTCCGGCCGCGCCGTGATGGACGTGCACCAGCAGGGCTACTAAACCCAGACGGAGCAACCCAAGCGGATAAACGCCAGATAGCAAAAAGCCCTTCACCATGGTGAAGGGCTTTTTCATCTCCCCGCGGTCACGCACGCCAAATCACATCAGACCATCGCAGATAGTTGATTTTTCATAAATATTTAATTTTTTTACCGAGTGACCATGCATTGACAGGAAGCGCGTCGATTGACTATGCCTGAAGGGTGATCAACAGGATCACCACGATGACAACAAGGATCGGGAGGGGGCATGGACGCTAACACGCTATCAAGGATTGGCCTGCTGACAGCACTGCTCGTCAGTCCGGCTACGATGGCCAATGACAATATCGTGGTACTGCAGCTTGGCAAGGCCTTCAGCAATGAAAAGCTCGACATCAACATCGCCGACGCCAAGTTCCACCATATGTTTTGGCGTTGGGGAGACTCCGGCTGCCAATTTGGACTGGGGGTACGTGGCGGTACGCTCAAGGTAGAAGATGAAGAGACCGCCAGACTGGGGGGCGGCGCCCGTATCGAATGCCAATGGGGTAACTGGGTGACCTGGCTCCCCGGCGAGATGGTCTGGCTCGATCAGTACCAATTTGGCACTCGCGGCCACGGCTACAAGGATTACGGCGGCCCCTTCCAGTTCGCCCTGGGTATCGGCCTCGGCTACGCCATCACCCAGAATTGGCTGATCGGCTATCAGTATGAGCACATGTCCAACGCATATATGTATGACAAGAACCCAGGGCTGGACAGCCATACCCTCCATATCGAGTACCGTTTTTAACAAACCCTCCCACATTCTGCGCCGTCGAATCCTTGGCATGACGATCCTGATGGGCTACCTGACGCAACTGCTGTTTTAAGTCGCCCATCTTTAAACAGACAAAATGCCAAAGCAGCCGAGTGTGAAACCATCAGGCGCAGCATAGACAAACGCCGATCAACAGATCGGCGTTCTGCATGTTCCGTACGGCAATCTTCAACCGGCGTTACAGATATTGCCCGACGATGGGGAGCAGATCCTCGACGTCACGGGCGATATGGTCGGGTTGGTGTTCCCAGCGCTCCGGGGTCGCGCGGCTATAGGCGACAGCCACCGAGATCACACGGCTCTGCTCGCCAAGCGCCCCTTGCAAATGACGGGCAAACTGCACATCCGCTTCATGGTCACCGATATAGATCAGCGACTGGCACCTGGCTGGGCCGAAGATAGACTCCAGACATTTGAGGCCACCGAAAGGATGAGGTTTTTGCTGCTGTCCGGGCACGTCATCATAGCCGACCACAGCCTTGAACAAGCTGTTCACGCCATGCAGCTCCAGTACCCGGCGAATGTTCTTTTGGGAGTTCTGCGAACAAATTCCGTGGGGAATGGCAGAGAAATGGTCAATCACCGCCTCCAGCCCCGCAAAAAACCGCACCTCGGTCCGGTTCATCTCCTGATGCTTGGCCCACAGACTGCCAGCCAGCACCATCTCGTCCCGCGACAAACCGTAGTAATCCATATAGAGCGCCTGCCAGTTCTTGGCGGCGTGATTGGCATGGTGATACTCCGCTTCGCTGCGCAGATAGCGCGGTAGATGTTCTCCGGTCAGATGGGGGGCGACCTCAGCCAGGATCTGCTTGGTGATATCGATATTCTTCGGCACCGAATTGACCAGAGTACCGTCATAATCCCATAAAATCGCATCCAACTTCATTGCGTTACCTGTCTCGCTTCACAGCCATAAGTCACGCCATGTTACTTGGCTTGCCTCCCCTCGCCAAACCGCGCTGTAAAAATGTGAGACCCATCCCGTCCCCACGCAGTAGCACAAGAGTTAATGTGCAACAACACAATAAATGAACATCCTCTGCCATACTCAGACGAAGTATTCCGTTACGCCGAAACCGGAGTCTGATCATGGTAACCAGCTCGCTTCACACCACAGATACCGAGGTTGAATTTGCCGACGATATCCAGTTGGTATCGACGACCGATCTCAAAGGGGACATCACCTACGCCAATCCGGCGTTTTGTCAGGTGGCAGGCTATCGCCTGGAAGAGATGTTGGGGCAGCATCACAATCTGGTGCGCCACCCCGACATGCCCAAGGCAGCGTTTGCCGATCTCTGGGCCCACCTGCAGGCGGGTAAACCATGGCGAGGGATGGTAAAAAACCGCTGCAAAGATGGTCGCTATTATTGGGTTGATGCCTATGTCACCCCGATTTATGAAGATGGCAAGATGGTGGGTTACCAATCCGTCCGCTGCCGCCCCGCCGCAGAGCACAAAGCGCGTGCCAGCCAGATGTACAAAACCCTTAAAGCCCGTGAAACCGGCTCTGCCATTCACATGGGCCTGCGTCAACTCACGCCAGCCATGATGACCATCCCCCTGCTGCTCGTCAGCGTGATCAGCGCGCTCTGGCTGCTCTCACCGCTGCAGGCGCTCTGGGTCATCATTCCCCTCTTGGCAACAATCTGGTTCAATCGCCACCCTCTCTTCCTCACGCCGCGATTCTTGCAGCAGCTCGAGCAGGATTACGACAGCATCAGCCGCCTTATCTTCTCGGGGGATGCCCCTCACAGCATTGCCGATTTCCATATCAAACTCGGGCAAGCGAAGATCCGTACCGTACTCGGCAGGGTGGATGACACCACTGCTTCGCTCAATGCCATGGCCAATGACCTGCGCGGCTCCGCCTCGCTGGCCAGCCAGGATATCTCTTCGCAAGACACGCAGATCCAGCAGATTGCCACCGCCGTCACCCAGATGGCTTCGGCCGCCGAGGAGATCAACCGCAATATTCAAGACAGCAACAGCCAGATTGAAGAGGCCCGCAGCCACTGTATCACCACCAGCACCCAGCTTTCGGAAGCAGGAGAAGAGATGTCGGCGCTGGCCACCCAAGCGGAGCAAGCCTTCCAGTCAGCTGTCGAGCTGGCGAGCGAATCCGAGCGGATCGGCACCATCATGAGCGAAATTCGCGGCATTGCGGATCAAACCAACCTGCTGGCGCTCAATGCCTCCATCGAAGCCGCACGGGCAGGCGATCAGGGGCGTGGCTTTGCGGTGGTGGCGGACGAGGTGCGGGTGCTGTCGCGCCGTACCCACGACTCCACCGACGAGATCCAGCAGATGATCGAGACCCTGCAGCAGACTACCCGTCGCGCCGTGGGTGGCATGGAGACCAGCCGTCAGCTGGCAGGCACCAGCGTCGAGGATGCGGAAGCGGCCAACCAGAGCCTTGCCCGGATCAACGAGGCGATCGGCTCCATCAGCGACATGGCGACCCAGATCGCTGCAGCGGCCGAGGAGCAGACTTCGGTGACCGGCGAGATCAGCCGCAATACCGAGAATATCCGCCACGTCTCGCAAGAGCTGGCCGAGCAGGCGGGCAACGAGGCTGCGCAGGCGGCCGAACTCAAGTCGCTGACCGAGCGGCTGGAGCAGGAGATCGGTCGCTTCCGGCTCTGATCATCCCGCCACTCCAGCAACAGAAAGGGCAGCCCGCGGGCTGCCCTTTGTTATTTCACGACTGGCTTAAGGGTTCTGCTTGACCCAAATCAGCTGGTCGGTGGCAAAGCCCAGCGACTTCGCCTTGGCGACCAGCGCATCCACCTTCGCCTTGGGCGGGTTGGGTGAGCGGGAGAGGATCCAGAGGTAGTCGTGGTTGTAGCTGGTCACCAGCGAGAGCTGGTAATCGGGGTCGAGGTCGATGACGTTGTAGCCGCCGTAGAAGGGGCCGAAGAAGCTCACCTTGAGCCGCGCCTCGTCCGGGTTGCCGACGAAGTAGGCCTTGCCCTCGGCTTCGCGCCAGCTGCCATCGCTCTGCTTGCCGCGGTTGAGTACCTTGACGCCGCCATCATCCCGCAGGCTGTAGGTGGCGCTCACCTGCTCCAGCCCCCGTTCGAAGCTGTGGTCGAGGCGGGCGATTTCGTACCAGGTACCGAGATAACGGTCGAGCTGGAAGCCGGTAACGGGGCGAATGCCGTCGGCAATCCCGGTACAGGCCGTCAGCAGTAAAGCGGTGAACAGGCAAAGCAGTGAACGCATAAGTAATCCCTCTCTTGTTATCCCTCGATGATGCGCAGCTGGCCATCCCGGAAGCGGGAGGCCTGATCCGTCGGCGTGCTGCCGAAGAAGCGCTTGTACTCCCGACTGAACTGGGAGTTGCTCTCGTAACCGACTCTGGCCGCCGCGGTGCCCGCCTTGATGCCATCGTGCAGCATCATCATCCGCGCCTTGTGCAGGCGAAACGACTTGATGTACTGCAGCGGCGAAGTGGCAGTGACCGCCTTGAAGTGGTGGTGAAAGGCGGAGACGCTCATGTTCACCTCCCGCGCCAGCTCCTCCATGGTGAGGTTGTCGGCATAACGGGACTCTATCATACGCAGCACCCGGGCGATCTGGCCCACATGGTTGTGGCGATTGGCGAGCGCCTGCAGCGCCGGGCCGCCCCCCTCGGTGAGGGCGTGGAACAGCATCTCGCGCACCGTCTGCGGTCCCAGCACCCTGGCGTGCAGCGGGTTGTCCATCAGCTCGATCAGTCGCTCGGCAGCGCAAAACATGGTTTCGGACAGGGGGACCGAGTGGACGCCGCTCTTTTGCGGCGCGGGGGCGGGCAGGGCATCGCCCAGCTCCAGCAGCAGCTCTTGCAGGGTGACCAGATCGATCTCGATGGTAAACCCGATAAGCGGCTGCTCGGGGGAGGCGAAGCACTCGCACTCGCAGGGGAGCGGCAGGGTCATCAGCAGGTAGTGGTTGGGGTCGTAGCGAAACACCTGATCCGCCAGATAACCCACCTTGTGTCCCTGCAGGATAACGATCATCCGCGGTTGGTAGAGCACCGGGGTGCGGCCATGGTGCTCGGTGGTATAGATGAGGTTGACCTGTTTCACCGGTGATGGGGTGATGCCGGGTGCGGTGACGTGGCGGGTCAATCTGGCGGCGAGGTCGCTGTAACGGTTTTGCATGGGTGCTCTTTGATTCGATAGTTCCGGTTTTTGCTGCTTTGTAGAAATAGGCAAGAATCAAGCAGGATGTTGTCTTGATGGTAGGGTGATTCTGGAGAAAAATGCAATCACGATTTCGCGGCCAGGCCGCCCTGACTATCAGAAGAAGGCAATGTCGATGAACAACTTTACTCTCCATACCCCGACCAAAATCCTGTTCGGCCAAGGGCAGATCGCCCAGTTGCGCGAGCAGCTCCCGAGCGATGCCCGCGTCATGATCACCTATGGCGGCGGCAGCGTGGTACGCAGCGGCTTGCTGGAGCAGATCCGTAACGAGCTGGCTGGCATGACCCTGTTTGAATTTGGCGGCATCGAACCGAACCCGGCCTACGAGACCCTGATGGGCGCCGTGGAGCTGGCCCGTGCCGAGCGGGTCGACTTCCTGCTCGCCGTTGGTGGTGGTTCCGTGCTCGATGGCACCAAGTTTATCGCTGCTGCCGCGCACTACGATCTGGCCAAGGATCCCTGGCACATTCTCGAGACCGTCGGCAGCGAAGTGCGCTCCGCCATCCCGCTCGGTTCGGTGCTGACCCTGCCGGCGACCGGTTCCGAAATGAACATGGGTGCCGTCATCACCCGTCGCAGCAGTGGCGACAAGGTGCACTTCTTCTCGCCGTTCGTGATGCCGCGCTTCGCCGTGCTGGATCCGGTGCTCACCTACACCCTGCCCGAGCGTCAGGTGGCGAACGGGGTAGTTGATGCTTTCGTCCACATCGTGGAGCAGTACCTCACCTATCCGGTTAATGCCAAGGTGCAGGATCGCTTCGCTGAAGGCTTGCTGCTGACCCTGATCGAAGAGGGCCCCAAGGCGCTGGCCGAGCCGCAGAACTACGAGGTGCGCGCCAACATCATGTGGAGCGCCACCATGGCGTTGAACGGCCTGATCGGTGCCGGTGTGCCGCAGGATTGGGCCACCCACATGCTGGGTCACGAGCTGACTGCCCTGCACGGCCTCGACCACGCCCAGACTCTGGCGGTGGTGCTGCCTGCCCTGCTGCAGGCCAAGCGCAAACAGAAACATGCCAAGCTGCTGCAATACGCAGAGCGGGTGTGGGGTCTGAACAGCGGCAGCGAAGCGGAGCGCATCGACGATGCCATCGCCGCGACCCGCGACTTCTTCGAGCGGATGGGGGTCAAGACCCGACTGCGCGACTACGGTCTGAAAGATCTGGGTATCGACACCCTGATCGGCAAGCTGGGTGAGCACGGTATGACCCGTCTGGGCGAGCACGGCGATATCGCTCTGGTGCAGAGCCAGCATATTTATGAAGCGGCCTGGTAAGGGCCGCCAATCGGCGCCAAACGGGCGAAACGATTGAATTGTCGGGGCCCTCTCCCGCCATATGGCGGCTGAGCGGCCCCGCTTTTGTTGGGAAAATGTTACTTTTCGGCGTTTTGCTGCGAGAAGTGAGACGAAAGCGGATTTCGTAAGAACAAAAAACGCTAAGATAGAGGGCCGGTAAAACATTTTTTTTGACTGGTTGGATCACTTTTTTCAGCCGTTTTTACTGGTATAAGCCTCTAATTTGGTTTGTTTTTTTTAATCGTAGCCAGGGATGGGCTGAATTCTGTACGAGTGCCGTCGGGACTGCGGTTGTAATAAAACTCCAAAATTTGATACTAATCACCTTCGCGCCTGAAAAGCGGGGGCCTGACCATGACAGGAGGTTGAGGTAAAGCCTACTGATTTTCATAACAAAGAGCCCTGGACCTGCACTTTGGTCATGTCTTGTTTCGTCAGAAGTGAGACACTGGGCAGCGATTGTTTATTAACCATCAGGGAATAGTCATGCAGATTGGAATACCGAGAGAGAGTCTCGCCGGTGAGACCCGGGTCGCAGCGACCCCGGCTACCGTCGAGCAGCTGAAAAAGCTCGGCTTCGAGGTCGCCATCGAGACCGGCGCAGGCCTGTCGGCCAGCTTCGATGATGCCGCCTTCGAGGCTGCCGGTGCCAGCGTGGTGCCGAATGTCTGGCAAGCCGACCTTATCTTCAAGGTCAATGCGCCGACCGATGCCGAGATCGCACAAATTAAAGATGGCGCCACTCTGGTGAGCTTCATCTGGCCTGCCCAGAACCCTGAGCTGGTCAAGAAGCTGTCCGAGCGCAACATCAATGTGATGGCGATGGATATGGTGCCGCGGATCTCCCGTGCCCAGTCCCTCGATGCCCTCTCCTCCATGGCCAACATCGGTGGCTATCGCGCCGTGGTTGAAGCTGCGCACCAGTTCGGTCGCTTCTTCACCGGTCAAATCACCGCAGCCGGTAAAGTGCCGCCTGCCAAGGTGCTGGTGATCGGTGCCGGTGTAGCCGGTCTGGCTGCCATCGGTACGGCCGGTTCCCTCGGTGCCATCGTGCGTGCGTTCGATACCCGTCTGGAAGTGGCCGAGCAGATCGAATCCATGGGTGGGGAATTCCTCAAGCTGGACTTCGGTGGCGAAGACGGTGCATCCAGCGATGGTTACGCCAAAGTCATGTCCGATGAGTTCATCAAGGCCGAGATGGAGCTGTTCGCCCAGCAGGCCAAAGAGGTGGACATCATCATCACCACCGCCCTGATCCCGGGCAAGCCGGCTCCCAAGCTGATCACCAAAGAGATGGTCGACAGCATGAAGCCGGGCTCCGTCATTGTGGACATGGCCGCTCAGGCTGGCGGTAACTGTGAATACACAGTGCCGGGTGAGCTGCATGTCACCGACAACGGCGTCAAGGTGATTGGTTACACCGATCTGCCGGGTCGTCTGCCTGCCCAATCCTCCCAGCTCTACGGTACCAACCTGGTCAACCTGATGAAGCTGATGTGCAAGGAGAAGGACGGCAACGTTGCCATCGACTTCGAAGACGTGGTTCAGCGCAACATGACGGTGATCCAGGCCGGTGAAGTGACCTTCCCGCCGCCCGCCATCTCCGTCTCTGCTGCCCCGCAGAAACCGGCCGCCGCCAAACCGGCAGCCAAGAAGGAAGAGGCCAAGCCTTCCAACAAGAAGTTCGTGTTCGGTGCCCTCGGTATCGCCGCCTTCGGCTGGATCGCCTCCGTTGCCCCGGCAGCCTTCCTCTCCCACTTCACCGTATTCATCCTGGCCTGTGTGGTCGGTTACTACGTGGTGTGGAACGTCTCTCACGCCCTGCACACGCCGCTGATGTCGGTCACCAATGCCATCTCCGGCATTATCGTGGTCGGTGCCCTGCTGCAGATCGGGCAAGGGTCGACCCTGGTCACCGCGCTGGCGTTCATCGCCGTGCTGATTGCCAGTATCAACATCTTCGGCGGCTTCACCGTCACTCAGCGCATGCTGAAGATGTTCCGTAAGGATTAAGGGGGTTTAACGTGTCTCAAGGACTGGTAACAGCATCCTATATCGTTGCCGCCGTGCTCTTCATCCTCAGTCTCGCGGGACTGTCGAAGCAAGAAACGGCCAAGCATGGCAACCTGTTCGGTATCGCGGGTATGGCTATCGCCCTGCTCGCCACCGTATTCAACCCGGAGACCAGTGGTGTTCACTGGATCATCCTGGCCATGGTGATCGGCGGTGCCATCGGCGTGCGTCTGGCACTCAAGGTCGAAATGACCGAGATGCCCGAGCTGGTGGCTGTGCTGCACAGCTTCGTGGGTATGGCGGCAGTGCTGGTGGGCTTCAACAGCTTCATCGATCTGCACCCCTCCGCACCTGCTGAGGTCGTCGTCTCCGTCGGTTCCAATCTGGATGCCACCCTGGCAGCCGCCCGTGCGGCGTTCGAGCAGGCCAACAGCGTTGCTCAGGTCGAGCACCTGACCGGCGCCATGCTGAACATCCACCTGGTCGAGATCTTCCTGGGCGTCTTCATCGGTGCCGTAACCTTTACCGGTTCCGTGGTTGCCTTCGGCAAACTGCGCGGTCTGATCTCCTCCAAGCCGCTGATGCTGCCGCATCGCCACAAGCTGAACCTGCTGGCCGTGGTCGCTTCTTTGGCGCTGATGGTCTACTTCGTCAACGCGGGCGGCTCTACCTTCGCCCTGCTGGTGATGACCCTGATCGCCTTCGCCTTCGGCTGGCATCTGGTTGCCTCCATCGGTGGCGCCGACATGCCGGTCGTGGTCTCCATGCTGAACTCCTACTCCGGTTGGGCGGCAGCGGCGGCGGGCTTCATGCTTTCCAACGACCTGCTGATCGTCACCGGTGCCCTGGTGGGTTCCTCCGGTGCGATCCTCTCTTACATCATGTGCAAGGCGATGAACCGCTCCTTCATCTCCGTGATCGCCGGTGGCTTCGGCTCCGACGGCGTAGCCTCCACGGCTGATCAGGAGATGGGCGAATACCGCGAAACCAGCGCCGAGGAAGTGGCTGACCTGCTGAAGAACTCCAGCTCCGTCATCATCACCCCGGGCTACGGCATGGCGGTGGCGCAGGCCCAGTATCCGGTGGCTGAAATCACCCAGAAGCTGCGTGATCGTGGCGTCAAGGTGCGCTTCGGTATCCACCCGGTTGCCGGTCGTCTGCCTGGCCACATGAACGTGCTGCTGGCGGAAGCGAAAGTCCCGTATGACATCGTTCTGGAAATGGACGAGATCAACGACGACTTCGCTGATACCGACACCGTGCTGGTGATCGGTGCCAACGACACCGTCAACCCGGCCGCGATGGAAGATCCGGGCAGCCCGATCGCCGGTATGCCGGTACTGGAAGTGTGGAAGGCGCAGAACGTCATCGGCTTCAAGCGTTCCATGAATACTGGTTACGCAGGTGTCCAGAACCCGCTGTTCTTCAAGGAAAATACCCAGATGCTGTTTGGCGATGCCAAGGCCAGCGTCGAGGCAATCCTGAAAGCACTGTAAGTGCCATTCAGAGACTGGATATCAAGGAGGCTTCGGCCTCCTTTTTTATTGCTCATCCCTTGTATATCCTCAATCCATACGGACCATGAGGGATCTCCATGATGTGGTGTCAGGGTTGGCGAAGGATCGGGTTGTACGGCTGGCTGCTGGCCTCCCTGTTTGGTGCTGGTTCGGCCGTGGCGACGAACGAGCCGCCGACTCTGACGCTGCTGACCGAGCTGTGGCCCCCATATGTGATGCGTGGTGACAATGGCGAGCTGGCCGGCGCCGATCTCGATCTGGCTTGTACCGTGTTGCGCCAGATGGGTTATCGCACCGAAATCAGGGTGCTGCCCTGGAAGCGGGTTCTGCAGCAGGCCCGTCTCAGGCAGGGGGATGCGGTGCTCGATGTCTTCTTTGAACCTTCCCGCCAGCACTGGCTCCACTACCCCGAAGAGCCGCTCTCTTACAGTGGTGAAGTGCTCTTCTATCCGACCGCTCGCCCGGTGGATTTCAAGCAGCTCTCCGACCTCAAGGGTCTGCGGATAGGTATTCAGGAAGATTATGCCTACAGCCCCGATTTTCTGACCGATCCCAGGGTGCTCCGTATGCCGATGACGGGGGAGGGGAATGCCATCAAACAGCTGCATCTGATGATGGCCGGTCGGCTGGACGGGGTGGTGCTCAACGAGCGGGTCGGTCGTTATCTGTTGCACACTCAGGGGTTGCAGGATCAGGTGAACCACGGCTCGCGCCTGCTGACCGACGACAACCGCAACTTCCTCGCGTTTACCCACAAGCCCGGCCACGACCAGCTGGCTATCCGCTTCTCCTCTGCCCTCAAGGCGTTCAAACAGACTCCCGCCTACAAGCAGTTGCTGGCCCGCTATCACCTCTGAGTTGCCGCCCTGCTGTGCGCCGCTTCACAAATTGTCGCACTTTGTTAAAAGGTGGGCATAATGGCGAACAAAAAAGGGGATGCCGCTCAACATTAGTTGATCTTGTTGATAGTAGAATCAACTGCGGTTTACTCAAAGTTACTCATATATGTCCACAGCAGCCATCACTGACCAGATCAATTCGTTAACGGATGAAGAACGTCATCTGATCGCCAGTTTCGAGCCCGCGGTCGAGGCGCTGGCCGCGCTGTTTGGCGCAGGGTGCGAGGTGGTGTTGCATGCGTTCGATACGCTGGATGCATCGGTTATCAAGATTGCCAACGGCCATGTCACCGGTCGTCGGGAGGGGGCGCCGGTCACCGACTTTGCCCTCAACCGCTTGCAGGGGGAGGCGGGCAGCCAGTGGAGCAGTTACTTCAGCCGTACCCGCGACGGGACGCTGATGAAGTCCTCCTCCATCACCATCAGCAACCGGCAGGGCAAGCCCATCGGCATGCTCTGCGTGAACTTCAGTCTGGATACCTCCCTTGGCAGCCTGCTCGATACCTTTGCGCTGCCAGCGGCACCGGCTCCGCTCAACAACGAGACCTTTGCCATCTCGGTGGATGATCTGGTGACTCAAGTGATTGAGAAGGTGGATCGGGACGATTCGCTCTCCTGCACGGTGCGCAACAAGGAGATAGTGACCCGGCTCTTCGACATGGGGATCTTCGAGATCAAGGAGGCGGCCCAGCTGGTTGCCCGGATGCTCGGCATCTCCCGTCATACTGTTTATCTGCATATCCGCAACCACAAGGCGGATCTGAACAAGCAATAACTGCCTGCGGGCACCCTGAACATGAGAAACACTGCGATGAAAGCACAATGGACCGACTTTATTACCCTGCTCAAGCGTGAAGTGGTGCCGGCCCTGGGCTGTACCGAGCCGATGTCGGTGGCGCTGGCAGCGGCAAACTGCCGCAAGCTGCTGGGGGAGACCCCGACCCGCATCAGCGTTTGGGTCAGTGGCAATCTGTTCAAGAACGGCATGGGCGTCGGGGTGCCGGGTACCGGCATGATCGGTCTGCCGGTGGCCGCAGCGGTCGGCATCACAGGGGGCAACCCCGATGCCGGACTGGAGGTGCTCAAGACCCTCACACCAGAACAGGTGGAAGCGGCCAAGGCGTTGCTGCCGGTCATCAAGGTGGATGTGAAGGATGTGCCGGACGTGCTCTACGCCGAGGTGCTGGCCGAAGTTGAAGGGCACAGTGCCCGGGTGGTGATCTGCACCGACCACACCCGCATCATCCTGATGGAGAAGGATGGCGAGGTGCTGATGGAGCAGGCCAGTGCCCCCGGCGTGCAGATCCAGCCGGCCAAATCCGCCAAACCGGCCATGACCCTGCGGGAGATCGTCGATTTTGCATTGGAAGTGCCGCTGGCGGAGATCTACTTTATCCGCGAGGCCGCCACCATGAATCAGGCGCTGGCGGACGAAGGGTTGCAGGGTTACGGCCTGAAGATCGGCAAGATCCTCACCGAGCAGGTGGAGCGCAAGCTGCTCTCCGATGACCTGATGACTCTGG
Organism: Aeromonas sp. 159; assembly: GCF_963862045.1. Lineage (NCBI taxonomy): Bacteria > Pseudomonadati > Pseudomonadota > Gammaproteobacteria > Aeromonadales > Aeromonadaceae > Aeromonas > Aeromonas sp. 159. The sequence continues at coordinate 19,909 of NZ_CAWLMI010000079.1, forward strand.
CGATGCGCCTCTCCTCCGCTGCCTCCGATGCTCGGATGGATGGTGCCATGCTGCCCGCCATGTCCAACTCCGGTTCCGGCAATCAGGGCATTGCCGCCACCATGCCGGTGGTCGCGGCGGCCCGCTTCCTCAAGGCGAGCGACGAGCAGCTGACCCGGGCACTGGTGATGAGCCATCTGGTGGCCATCTACATCAAGACCTATCAGAACAAGCTGTCGGCCCTCTGCGCCGCCAGTACCGCCGCCATGGGGGCCGGTGCCGCCATCACCTGGCTGCTGGGCGGCCAGTATCAGCAGATCAGCCACTGCATCAACAACATGATTGGCGATGTCTCCGGCATCATCTGCGACGGCGCGGGCAGCGCCTGCTCCATGAAGGTCTCCACTTCCACCTCGGCGGCGGTTAAGTCTTCGCTGATGGCTATCAACAACCTGCATGTCCCCCAGAGCGAGGGGATCGTCTCCGACGACGTGGATCAGACCATCGCCAATCTGGGCCGCCTCTCCAAAGAGGGGATGCTGGATACCGACATCGAAATCATCAACATCATGCGAGCGAAACAGCAGAAGCAGTGAATCTGTGACAAGGGGGCGATAGACCCCCTTGTTCTTGTCACGACGGCGCAGACCGTCTGACACGGTTGCCAGGGCAAGCATGGCGCTTGCTCTTGTTTCTCGGGCGCAAGCCCGCTTTTTGGGGAGTCATACCATGACATTTAGCGTTATCGGCAATCTGGCCATCGCCGCCATCTTGCTGTTCTTTCTCTACCGGTTACAGGAAAAACATGTGAGCTTCACCCGCCGGGTATTTGCCGGTCTGGGGCTCGGTATTCTGTTCGGCGCCGCGTTGCAACTGCTTTACGGTGCTGGTTCGTCCGTCATTGTTCAGACCATCGACTATCTGGATATCGTGGGTAGCGGCTATGTGAAGCTGCTGCAGATGATCATCATCCCGCTGATCATGGTCTCCATCATCAGCGCTATCTTGAAGCTCAATGGCGGCAGTGCGCTGGGCAAGATCAGCGCCATGACCATAGGCGTGCTGATCTTCACCACCGCCATCGCCGCCGGGGCGGGCATCCTGATGTCCAACCTGTTTGGCCTGACCGCTGAAGGGCTCACCTCCGGTGCCGCCGAGAGCGCCCGGGGCGCCGCGCTGCAGACCACCCTCGGCAGCGTCGAGAGCATGTCCTTTGCCAAGATGATGCTGGAGTTCATTCCTGCCAACCCCTTCCTCGACATGACCGGGGCGCGCAAGACCTCCACCATCGCCGTGGTGATCTTCTCCATCTTCATTGGCCTCTCAGCTACCGGCATCGCCCGCAAGAAGCCGGAGATCTTCGCCAGCTTCAGCCACTTCGTGGCCGTGGCTCATGCCATCGTAATGCGAATGGTGACTCTGGTGCTGCGCCTGACCCCGTTTGGCGTACTGGCGCTGATGACCAAGGTGGTATCGGGTTCCAACTATGCTGACATCATCAATCTGCTCAGCTTTGTGATGGCCTCTTACGGCGCCATTGCCATCATGTTTGTCGTGCACTTGCTGCTGGTGAGCATGGTCGGCATCAACCCGCTGCGCTTCCTCAAGAAGATCACGCCGGTGCTGGCGTTTGCCTTCACCTCGCGCACCAGTGCGGGCTCCATCCCGATGAACGTGCAGACCCAGACCAAGTCGCTGGGTATTCCGGAGGGGATCGCCAACTTCGCCGCCTCCTTCGGTTCCACCATCGGTCAGAACGGCTGTGCCGGTATCTATCCGGCCATGCTGGCCGTGATGATTGCCCCGACCGTCGGGGTCAACCCGATGGATCCCGGCTTCATCATGACCCTGATCGCCATCATCACCGTCAGCTCCTTCGGGGTGGCCGGGATTGGCGGTGGCGCCACCTTTGCCGCGCTGATCGTGCTCTCCGCGCTGGACTTCCCGGTGGCGCTGGCCGGTCTGCTCATCTCCATCGAGCCGCTGATCGACATGGGTCGTACCGCGCTCAACGTCTCCGGCTCCATCACCGCAGGGACGGTGACCAGCCGCCTGATGGGCGAGACCGACATGCATGTGTTCAACAGCGATCACGAAGTGAGTCTGGACGGCGAAGAGTCCACCGTCTGATTTGCGTCGGTTGATCTGCCTGTGGAAAGGGGTGACCCTTTCCCGTCATAGACCGCAGGGAGGGCATGCCCTCCCTGCGCCATTGAGAGGAAAAACAATGAGAATTCTGATCATCGGTGGCGAAGCCGCCGGTATGAGTGCGGCGGCCAAGGCACGCCGTCTGGCCATCGATTCCGAAATCGTGGTGTATGAGGCCTCCGAAGTGATCTCTTTCGGTGCCTGCGGCCTGCCCTACTTCGTCGGTGACGAGTTTCAGGAGCCCGGCTACATGGCCGAGTTCACCCCCGAGCAGTTCGCCGCCAAGGGGATCGAGGTCAAGATTGGCCATCGGGTGCTGAGCGTTGACGCAACTGCCCAGACCCTGCAGGTGGAGCACAACGGCGACACCTTCACCGATCGCTACGATCGGCTGATGATCGCGACCGGCGCCCGCGAAGTGATGCCCCCCATCCCCGGTTTGCAGCAGCAAGGGGTATTCGGTCTGCGCCGGATGGCCGACGGGCTGGCGCTTAAGGCGGCGGTGCAAGACAAGAATAATCGCCGCGCCCTGGTGATCGGTTCCGGCTTTATCGGGCTGGAAGTGGTCGAGGCGCTGGTCCATCAGGGCAAAGAGGTGCGTCTCATCGAGCTGGCGGATCGAGTCATCCCCGACGCGTTTGATGGCGAGATCACCCAGCACATCGAAACCGAACTGCGCGAGCAGGGGGTCTCCCTCCATCTGGGTGAGCGAGTTGAAGCACTGCTGGGGAATGGCCGGGTGACCGGCGTGCGAACCAGCCAGGGCGAGTACGAGGCCGATATCGTGGTGGTCTGCACCGGGGTCAAGCCCAACACCGAGTTTCTGGCCGATACCGGCATCGAGCGGCTCGGCAACGGCGCCATCAAGGTGGATCGTCAGGGACGCAGCTCGCTCGCCAACATCTGGTCGGCCGGTGACTGTGCCAGCGTCTGGCACAGCGTGAAGCAGCAGCAGGTCTATGTGCCGCTCGCCACCATCGCCAACAAGCTGGGGCGCATGGTGGGTGAGAACCTGGCCGGGGCCGAGCAGGAGTTCCCGGGCACCCTCGGCTCTGCGGCGCTCAAGGTGCTGGGGCTGGAGGCGGGCCGTACCGGCCTCTCCGAGCAGGAAGCCAAGGTGATGGGCATCGACTATCGCACCGTGGTTATCAAGGACAAGTGCCACACCAACTACTGCCCGGGTCAGTCCGACATCCACGTCAAGCTGGTCTACGAGGCGGGCAGCAAGCGGCTGCTGGGAGGCCAGATCCTCGGTCGCAAGGGGGCGGTACATCGTATCGACGCGCTGGCGGTGGCCATCACCATGGGAGTGACCACCGAGCAGCTCGGCATGCTGGATTTTGCCTACGCGCCGCCCTTCTCCCGCACCTGGGATGCCCTGAACGTAGCGGGTAATGTCGCGAAGTAAGCGTTGCGATGACGGACGGCGTTGGGAAGGCGCTGTTACGTTGCCCCAGCTCTGCAGAGCCCCTGCGGGTAATATCAGTGGCTAAATTGCAGCGATAAAAAAACCGATGCCAAGGCATCGGTTTTTTGTTACCGGTTTATCCGTATCACTCAGCCACGGCCGAGGCGGTTCTCCGGGTAGTTCTTGGCCAGCACTTCGCGGGCATGCTTGGCCAGCTGCGGCATCTTCAGGGCGTCGTAAGACTCGACCATGATCTCCAGTGCCTTCTCGGTTTCGGCTGTGTCGGGGTAGGTTTCGACAATCAGTTTGGCCCGGTTGGCGGCCGCGACCAGTGCATCACGCTTCACATAATACTCGGCCACGCTCAGGTCATATCGGGCCAGACGATTCTTCAGGCCAATCATGCGGGCGCGGGCATCGGCGGCATAGACACTGTTGGGGTAGTTCTGCAACAGGGTCTTGAAATCCTGGAATGCCTGACGGGCATAAGCCGGGTCTTTGTCGTCCCGATCGATACCGAACAGGCTCTGGAAGAAATTGTAATCCGCCGCCATGTTGGTCAGGCCGCGCATATAGAAGACGTAATCGATATTTTTATGCGCCGGATTGAGGCGGATAAAACGGTCGATATTGGCGATCGCCTGAGCGGTATCATCCTGCTTGTAGTAGGCATAGATGAGGTCAAGCTGCACCTGGTTGGAGTAGGCGCCGAACGGGTAGCGAGAGTCCAAAGCCTCCAGCAATTCAGTGGCTTGCACGTAATTGCCAACGTCCAGTTTGAGGCGTGCTTTCTGGTACAGGGTCTCCGGCGGTTCGTCGGGTACCTTGGGTTTGGTGCTGGAACAGCCTGTGATCAAGGTAGCGACCAAGGCGAGCGACATCAGCAGGTGAGACTTCTTTCCCATCAACAACATCCGGTCCATTTCCACGAAATTGGCAAAGTATCCGTTATGCTTGGCTAAAAGAAAAGCTAGAATACCCGGATTATTTCGAATTGATACCCCCCGCTCAAGAGACCATACATGAGCCAGCATATTGAACTGACAGGCGAATTCCAGGATCACCAATTCGGGCAGCGACTCGACCAGGCCCTGGCCGAATTGTTTCCAGACTACTCCCGCACCCGCATCAAGGAGTGGATTTTACAGGACAGAGTGACCCTGGACGGTCAGGTTGCCAACACCCCGCGCGAGAAGATTCTGGCCGGGCAGCAGGTGCATGTGAATGTCGAGCTGGAAGATGATACCCGTTGGGATGCCCAGGATATCGAGCTCAACATCGTTTATGAAGATGAACACATCTTGGTGATCGACAAACCGGCCGGACTGGTGGTTCACCCGGGCGCAGGCACGCCGGATGGCACCATCCTCAACGCCCTGCTGCACCGCTACCCCGGCATTGCCGAGGTACCTCGCGCCGGTATCGTGCACCGTCTGGATAAAGACACCACAGGTTTGATGGTGGTTGCCAAAACCGTACCCGCCCAGACCCATCTGGTGGAAGCGTTGCAGGCGCGCCAGATCACCCGTGAGTACGAAGCAATCGCCATCGGTCACATGACCGCAGGTGGTACCGTCGATGCGCCCATCGGCCGTCACCCGACCCAGCGTACCCATATGGCCGTGGTGCCCAATGGTCGTCCTTCCGTGACCCACTACCGGGTTCACGAGAAGTTCCGTGGCCACACCCGTCTGCGTCTGCGTCTTGAGACCGGTCGTACTCACCAGATCCGTGTCCACATGGCGCATATCAAGCACCCGCTGGTGGGCGATCCCGCCTACGGTGGTCGTCTGCGCCCGCTGCGCAACGCGACCCCCGAGCTGACCCAGGCACTGCGCAACTTCAACCGTCAGGCGCTGCATGCCACCATGCTGCAACTGGCTCACCCCATCACGGGTGAAGTGATGCAGTGGCATTCAGCTACACCGCAAGACATGGTGGAGCTGATGGAAGTGCTGCGTGCGGATACTCTCGCCAATCCGGATGATTTAGTCTGGAACTGATGCGATAGGGCCTGCTGCGTCGGTTTCTGGCGTCATCCGGCCCGAATAGATACCAAACGGGGTTCCCTTGCAGGAGCCCCGTTTTTATATCGGTGAATTGAAGGAGTCACAGATGAAATGGATCGAACCCGACTGGCCAGCTCCGGCCAATGTCAGAGCCCTGTCAACCACTCGGGATGGCGGGGTAAGCGAGGGGGTTTTCGCCGGGCTGAATCTGGGCGCCCATGTGGGGGATGAACCGGTGCGAGTCGAGGCCAATCGTGCTCGCTTGCAGCAGGCGGCCGCCATCCCGGGGCCCCTCAACTGGCTTAATCAGGTGCACGGCACCGTGGTTCATCAGGTCAGCAACCATTATCAGCAGGCGCCAGATGCCGATGCCGCCTGCGCCCATGAGGCGGAGCTGGCCTGCATCGTGATGACCGCCGACTGTCTGCCGGTGTTGTTTTGCGATCGGGTAGGTACCGTGGTCGCAGCGGCCCACGCAGGTTGGCGTGGACTGAAAGAGGGCGTGCTGGAGGCGAGCATCGTCGCCATGGGCTGCGAGCCGGGCGAGATCCTGGCCTGGTTGGGCCCGGCCATCGGCCCCACAGCGTTTGAAGTGGGTGGCGAGGTGCGCGAAGCCTTTATGGCCGAGCAGGCCGAAGCAGAAGCGGCGTTCATCCCTTCGTCCAATGAGGGGAAATGGCTGGCGGATATCTACCAGCTAGCCCGGCTGCGCCTTGCCCGCGCCGGCGTCACCGCCATCTATGGTGGCGAATACTGCACCTTCAGCGACAGCGAGCAGTTTTACTCCTATCGCCGCGACGGCCAGACCGGCCGGATGGCCTCCCTCATCTGGTTGGCCCGCTAAGCAATCACCCGCCAAGTAATAGCCCGTCTCTCTCAAGAACAGATCCGTATGAGAGAGGCGGGGATCCTGCCCTCTCCCCGCTTTGCAGAAAAAATAACCAGCCCATGCCCTTGAAATAGCCCGTACGGGCCTCATCTTTCATCTCAGAAAGTCATGTTGTTTGCCGCGCAAGCGGCGTCTGCCTGTTTGAAGGGGGAGTGCAATGCGCCTCGATCGCCTTACCAGCAAATTCCAGATTGCTATTTCCGATGCCCAGTCTCTTGCGCTGGGTCGTGACCACCAATTCATCGAACCCGTTCACCTGATGACCGCACTGGTCAATCAGGATGGCGGCTCCATCCGTCCGTTGCTCACCCTGACCGGGATGGATATCAACGCCCTGCGCTCCCGCCTTGGCGAGGAGCTGGATCGCCTGCCGCGCGTGAGCGGCGTAGAAGGGGACGTGCAGCTCTCCAACGGCCTCGGCCGCCTGCTCAACGTCTGCGACAAACTGGCCCAGCAGCGCAAGGATCAGTTCATCTCCTCCGAACTGTTCGTGCTGGCTGCCCTCGACGACAAGGGAACGTTGGGTGAGCTGCTGCGCGCCCAGGGGCTGACCAAGGAGAAACTCGAAGCGGCCATCGACAAGGTGCGGGGCGGCAAGAAGGTGGAAGATGCCAATGCCGAGGAGAACCGTCAGGCGCTGGAGAAGTACACCATCGATCTGACCGAGCGTGCCGAAATCGGCAAGCTCGACCCGGTGATCGGCCGTGATGACGAGATCCGCCGTACCATTCAGGTGCTGCAACGCCGCACCAAGAACAACCCCGTGCTGATTGGTGCTCCCGGTGTCGGTAAAACCGCCATCGTCGAGGGGCTGGCCCAGCGCATCATCAACGGCGAAGTGCCGGAAGGGCTCAAGAACAAGCGGGTGCTGTCGCTGGACATGGGGGCGCTGGTGGCCGGGGCCAAGTATCGCGGCGAGTTTGAAGAGCGGCTCAAGGCCGTACTGACCGATCTCGCCAAGGAGGAGGGCAACGTCATCCTCTTTATCGACGAGCTGCACACCATGGTCGGCGCCGGCAAGGGCGAGGGGGCCATGGATGCGGGCAACATGCTGAAACCTGCGCTGGCCCGTGGCGACCTGCACTGCGTCGGCGCTACCACCCTGGATGAGTACCGCCAGTACATCGAGAAAGATGCCGCCCTTGAGCGTCGCTTCCAGAAGGTGCTGGTGGAGGAGCCGACAGTCGAGGATACCATCGCCATCCTGCGTGGCCTGAAAGAGCGTTACGAGTTGCACCACCATGTGCAGATCACCGACCCCGCGATTGTGGCGGCGGCCCAGCTGTCGCACCGCTACATTGCGGATCGTCAGCTGCCGGACAAGGCCATCGACCTTATCGACGAGGCGGCAGCCAGCATCCGGTTGCAGATCGACTCCAAGCCCGAGGCGCTCGATCGTCTCGAGCGGCGCATCATCCAGCTCAAGCTGGAGCAGCAGGCGCTGATGAAAGAGGACGATGACGCCAGCCGCAAGCGTCTGGAGCTGATCAATCAGGAGATTGGCGAAAAAGATCGGGAATACAACGAGCTGGACGAGGTGTGGAAGGCTGAGAAGGCCGCACTCGCCGGCACCCAGCATATCAAGGCTGCGTTGGAGCAGGCCCGTCAGGATCTCGATGTGGCGCGCCGGGCAGGCGACCTGGGCCGGATGTCCGAGCTGCAGTACGGCCGCATCCCCGAGCTGGAGAAGCAGCTGGATCTCGCCACTCAAGCCGAGATGCAGGAGACCAGTCTGCTGCGCAACCGCGTCACCGATGTGGAGATCGCAGACGTCCTGGCCCGCTGGACCGGTATTCCGGTCGCCCGCATGTTGGAAGGGGAGCGCGACAAGCTGCTGCGGATGGAAGAGCAGCTGCACAGCCGGGTGATTGGTCAGGAAGAGGCGGTCGATGCGGTCTCCAACGCCATTCGTCGCTCCCGTGCAGGTCTCTCCGATCCGAATCGCCCCATCGGCTCCTTCCTGTTCCTGGGGCCCACCGGGGTGGGCAAGACCGAGCTGTGCAAGGCGCTGGCGGAGTTCCTGTTCGATACTCAGGATGCCATGGTGCGGATCGACATGTCGGAGTTCATGGAGAAACACAGCGTGGCCCGTCTGGTGGGGGCGCCTCCCGGATACGTGGGTTATGAAGAGGGTGGTTATCTGACCGAGGCGGTGCGCCGTCGTCCCTACTCGGTGATCCTGCTGGACGAGGTGGAGAAAGCACATCCGGATGTGTTCAACATCCTGTTGCAGGTGCTTGATGATGGCCGCCTGACCGATGGTCAGGGTCGCACCGTCGATTTCCGCAACTCGGTGGTGATCATGACCTCCAACCTCGGGTCGGATCTGATTCAGGAGCACCACTCCGAGAAGGATTACGACGAGATGAAGGCCATGCTGATGGATGTGCTGACCCGCAGTTTCCGACCGGAGTTTATCAACCGGATCGACGAGACCGTGGTGTTCCATCCGCTTGGCGAGGATCACATCAAGTCCATCGCCCGCATCCAGCTCAAGAGCCTGATGGGGCGACTGGAGGCTCAGGGTTACGAGGTGGAGGTGAGCGAAGCGCTGCTCGAGAAGCTGGTCCACGCCGGGTTCGACCCCGTCTATGGGGCGCGGCCTCTCAAACGGGCGATCCAGCAGAAGGTGGAGAACCCGCTGGCGCAGGCCCTGCTCTCCGGCCGCATCGTGCCGGGCAAAAAACTGGTGCTGGGGGCCGACAGCAACGGCCTCACCATGACCCAGTAACCGATCTCGTGTCGATGTTTGCAACGCCAGCCCTCGGGCTGGCGTTGTCATATCTGGTGGCGGGGATTCGGGCGCAAAAAAAAACGGCAATCTGAAGATTGCCGGGAGGAATGTAGTGAAGCGACCTTACGTGGGTTGAGCGGGTCGCAGGGGCAAGCCCCGGTTTCGCCGCGGGTCATCAGGGATGACCACACGGCTTACAGCATGTCCGGACTGCGCTCGTTCAGTCCGCACCGCCACACACCTTCAGGGCTGACCCGCGTGACACAGCTTGCGGGCCAGACCGATGAAATCAACGCGTTTACAGCATGCCCGGGATGGCGGCTTTCATTTCGGATGGCCACACACCGACCTGAACCTGCCCGATATGCTCTTTTTGCAGCAGCAGCATGGCCAGACGGGATTGGCCGATGCCGCCGCCGATGGTTTGCGGCATCCGCGCAGCCAGCAGATCCTGATGCCAGTCGTACTGCAGGCGATCCTCGTCGCCGGTGATGGTGAGCTGACGACGCAGTGCTTCGGCGTCGACCCGGATCCCCATGGAGGAGATCTCGAAGCTGTCTTGCAGCACCGGGTTCCACACCAGAATGTCACCGTTCAGACCCGCCAGACCCAGCTCGCTGTGGCTGCTCCAGTCGTCATAGTCCGGGGCGCGCACATCGTGGCGTTCGCCGTGGGAGAGGGCGCCACCGATACCGATCAGGAACACGGCACCCAGCTCTTTGGCGATGGCACGTTCGCGCCCCTTGGCATCGAGGTCCGGGTAGCGGGTCAGCAGCTCTTCGCTGTGCAGGAACTGGATCTCGGCCGGCAGGAAGGGGGTCAGCTCATGCTCGGCACAGACCGCGCGCTCGGTAGCCTTGATGGCGGCCCAGATGCCGCGCACGGTTTCCTGCAGATAGGCCAGATCGCGGCGCTCGCTCGGCATCACCTTCTCCCAGTCCCACTGATCCACGTAGACCGAGTGGATGGGGGTGAGCTTGTCTTCGTCCGGACGCAGCGCCTTCATGTGGGTGTAGATCCCTTCACCCGGGCCGAACCCGAAGCGACCCAGGGTCTGGCGCTTCCATTTGGCCAGTGAATGGACCACTTCGTAGCTGTGCTCCGGCAGGGTCTTCACTTTGACCTGCACTGCATTCTCGTGGCCAGAGAGGTTGTCCTGAGTACCATCACCGACCCGGCTCAGAATGGGGGCTTGCACCTCCATCAGACCCAGTTGTTGGGCGAGTTGGCGGGAGAACATCTCTTTGACGAAGCTGATCTGCTGTTGGCTGCGAATGTAGTGCTGTTTCATGCTGAATTCCTGTTTCAAACCCCGTTGGATGTGGTGATTCTTCAACAGATCGCCAACTAAATTCAATATTCGATAATACAAATAGGCTTTGTGTGTTTTTTTCTTCAAAATAAGCCGTCATTTAATGAGGTATCGTTAGCAGGAGTGCAAAAAAATGCCGGAAAATTACCGGATCGATAATCTCGATCAGGCCATCCTCACCGCTCTGATGGAGAATGCGCGGATCCCTTACGCCGAACTGGCGAAACAACTGGCGGTCAGCCCGGGCACCATCCATGTGCGGGTGGAGAAGATGAAGCAGGCGGGGATCATCGAGGGGACACGGGTGCAGGTTAACCCCAAGAAGCTGGGTTACGACGTCTGCTGCTTTATCGGGATCAATCTGAAGAGTGCCAAGGATTACCCCTCGGCACTGGCCAAGCTGCAGGCGCTGGACGAGGTGGTGGAGGCCTACTACACCACGGGCCACTACAGCATCTTCATGAAGGTGATGACCCGCTCCATCGACGAGCTGCAGATAGTGCTGATCAACAAGATCCAGACCATCGACGAGATCCAGTCCACTGAAACCCTGATCTCGCTGCAAAACCCGATCCTGCGGGATGTGAAACCCTGACCCCTTGATCAGGGTTCGATATAGGGGATGGCGTATTTGTCGTAGAGGGCCTTGAGGCTGCCGTTGCGCTTCATGCGCAGCAGTTCGGCATCGTAGGCGGCCATCAGGGCTGGGGTCTGTGCATCCGCCCGTGCGCGGGCCCAGGCGTTGAAGTAGGGGCTGCTCTTGAGCGGTTTGGGCAGGTAATCGATCTTTCCCGTCAGCCCCTCTTCCTTGATCTGGGTGAAGGCGGTGACCAGCGGCATCGGCACGGTATCGATCCGTCCGGCCAGCAGTTTGCGCAGTTGCAGCTGGTTCATGGTGATCTCCTGAAACTGATAGGCCGGGTCGGTCATCGCCACCGCCAGTTCAGGGGTGTAGGAGAAATCCTTGGTCACGCCGATGCGCCAGGGTTTGAGATCGGCCAGCGTTTCGTAGCGGATCTTCATCAGGTCCGCCTTGCGCACGAAGAAGTGCCAGCTGTGGCGAAGATGGGCCTGTTGGGGATAGATGAGATAACTTTCCCGCTCAGCCTTGTAGGAGTGGGTCATCACCAGGTCGCAGGCGCCGGTTTCGGCGTTGCGGGTGAGGCGGGCGCCGGAGTCGGCCAGCTCGACCCGAAAGGGCGTCTCCAGCTTGTCGAAGATGGCGGTGACTATGTCGATATCGAGTCCGCGGGGTTTCTGATCGGCATCGAGATACTTGAGCGGGGGCTCCATGGTGCCGCAGATCACCAGCTCCTTGGCCGGCAATCCGAGTGGAAACAGCAACAAAAGCAGGGGGATCACACGCAAACTACGTCTCCTGAGCCCGTTTGAAGATATTCCAGAACCTGATTCCAGTATATTGGGTAACACCTGATCCGTTAGAAGCGACTGTTTATGGCAAACCCTGAAATCGAGAGCCCACTGGACGGGATCGACAAGTTGACCGTTTCGCTCTACCGCCTTGGCTTGAGTGCGGCAGCCCTGTTGCTGCTTTGCCGCGGTGCGGCGCTGCTGAGCGGGATGGCACTGCTCCCGTCGGCACAATGGTTGATGTTGCTGGCAGTGGCAAGCGCAATCTGCGGCTTCTCGCTGCATATCTACGACAAGCGGATTCGCCTGATTCTGCAGGGATTTGGTTGGGGCGCGCTGGCCCTGGCGGCGGTAGGGGCACCGGATGCGCTGGTGCTGGGGGCAGCGTTGGCGACGCTCTCCGGGCTGGCGTTCAAGGAGCAGTTTTGCTTCGCAATTCCCGGCATCAAGCTGGTGCCCGTGCTGCTGCCGGCGCTATGGCTGCTGGAGTGGTTGCGGGTGGAGTGGGCCGCCGCACTGGTGGCGCTGGTCTGCGGTGCCCTGTTGAGCTTGTTGGCGCTGGCCAAGTGGCGAATGCCCCTGCACTTCGATATCGGTGACAAGGGGCGTTACCAGATCTAGGTCTGCTGGCACACCTTCATCTGCTGGTTGAGGGCCTGCATCACCTGACGGCGGCTGATGATGCCGATCACCTTGCCCTGTTGCAGCACCGGGTAGATCTTGGGCTTGGCATCGGCCATCTGGCGAGCCAGCTCCAGAATGCTGTCATCCGGCCCGACCGAGAGGGGCGTGCGGTTCATCAGATCCTCCACCCGGGTACGGGTGTCGCAGTGGTAGCTGCCGGTGAGCAGGCTGGGGATGCAGTCCTGCTCCGAGAGAAAGCCGATCAGCCGTTTCTGCTCATCCAGCACCGGCAGGCCGCCAAGACCCGATTGATGCAGGCGATCCAGCGCCTCGGCTAGGCTGAGTCCGGCAGTGAGGGTGTGGGTCAGGCGACCCATGTGGTGGTGTACTTTCAGCATGGTGGTGACTCCGCAAGAGGGGGATGCCGCCACTATGACGCGGGCGGGTAGCTCGCGACCAATGGCTTGTGCCGCAGGGATTGATAGGCACAAGCCATCGGCGGTGATCCGCTGGCAGGCGGGCTTCGTTCATGCAAGACCATGAAAGGGAAAGGAGATCGTATGCGTGCATTGGTTACGGGCTGCGGCCGTCGACTCGGATTTTATCTCTGTGAACAGCTGGTGGCAGCGGGTTGGCAGGTGACGGGCAGTTATCGCAGAGAGCGGCCGGAGCTGGCCACGTTGGCTGCATTGGGGGTCGAACTGGTGCCGGCGGATTTTGGTCGGGAAGAGGACGTTGGCAAGCTGATCGATGTGCTGGCTGCCCATCAGGATCTGGCGCTAGTGATCCACAACGCTTCGGCCTTCGAGCCGCAGGCAACTGATCCGGCGGCGCAACTGGCCCAGTTCGAGCAGTTCTACCGGGTGCACATGGCGGCCCCCTTCCAGCTAAACCGGGCGCTGGCCCCCCGGCTGGCCAGCAATCCCAACGCCAGCATCATTCACATCACCGATATCTATATCCATGCCCCGGCCCCCCGTTTTGCCAGCTATGTGGCCACCAAGGCAGGGGCCCATTCGCTGGCCATGAGCTTTGCCCGGGAGCTGGCGCCTGCGGTTCGGGTCAACACCATAGAGCCGGGCCCCATTCTGTTTCTCGACGAGCATGACGAGGCGTGGCGCCAGCAGGTGTTGGCGAAAACACCGCT
>NZ_CAWLMI010000080.1:0-3684 GCF_963862045.1 Aeromonas sp. 159
GCTCGCTGCGCTGGCTGACGAGCTGGGCGAGCAGTTCCTGCCGCTGGCGTTCGATGTGCAGGACAAGGCGGCCACCCGCGCCGCCATCGCCGCTCTGCCAGCCGCCTGGAGCGAGGTGGATCTGCTGGTCAACAACGCCGGTCTGGCGCTGGGGCTTGAACCGGCCCACAAGGCGGATCTGGAAGATTGGGAGCAGATGATCGCCACCAACATCAGCGGTCTGACCCTGCTCACCCGCCTGCTGCTGCCGGGCATGGTGGCGCGCAATCGCGGTCACGTCATCAATATCGGCTCCATCGCCGGCACCTACCCCTATCCGGGCGGCAACGTCTACGGCGCCACCAAGGCGTTCGTGAAGCAGTTCAGCCTCAACCTGCGTGCCGATCTGGCGGGTACCGCCATCCGTGTCACCAACGTGGAGCCGGGCCTGTGCGGCGGCACCGAGTTCTCCAACGTGCGCTTCCACGGTGACGATGCCAAGGCGGCCTCCGTCTATCAGGGGGTGGAGGCGATCCAGCCGGAAGATATCGCCAATACCGTGCTCTGGGTGAGCCAGCAACCGGCCCACGTCAACATCAACAGCATCGAGATCATGCCGGTGGCCCAGACCTTCGGCCCGCTCAATATCAGCCGTCGCTGATCGCTGCATTGGCTGAAACGAAAGAGGCTCCCGTGGGAGCCTCTTTGCATTGGCGAGCCGTTCATAGGCTCATGATCTTCTTGAACTCTTCCTCTGAATACTTCTTCTCGCTGCGCTTGGTCAGATCCGTCATCAGCTTGTAGCGCAACGTTTTGGCCATCTGATAGGTCTGCTCCAACTGGCCATAGGAGTAGTCGGCAGCCAGCCCGATGGCGGTAGCCTTGTCGCTGGCATAGGCCTGCTTCAGGCTCTTGTCGAGCAGCGCTACCTCCTTGTAGAGCTTGCTGCTCTCCTTGCTCCAGACGCCGCGCAGCAGCGGCAGGTATTTGTCCGGATCGGCGCTTGCCAGCGCAGTCAGGCTGCGGAACTGCCAGTAGGCGGAATCATCGGAGTAGCTGTCGCTGCCGGTGCGATAGGGCAGGGGATAGTTTTCCAGGGTGTTGTAGAGCGGCACCATCACAGATTCGGCCAGCACGCCGTAGCTCTGCCAGATCAATCCCTGCAGCTCTTTGGGCATCTCCTTGCGCAGCTGGATGACGTGGGATTCCAGCTGGCGATCGACGCGGATCGGCCGCTCCGCCTTGCCCGCGAGCGGCGTGCCCTCATAGGTGGCGCTCAGCACCCTGGCCACGTCCGGCACGGCGATGGGGGCATCCGGCTTCATAAAGAGCGGATATTGCGCCTGCCGGGTCGCCTGTTTGTGGGAGGCGGTCAGCATTTTCTGGCCGAGCCACTCCCGATCCACGTTGTAGGGATCGGCAATCACTCCGAACGCTTTGGCGAAGTTGAACTCTTTCGGATCGGCGTTATCCAGCAGTTTGTGCTCGCGCACGAACTCCAGCAGTTTGGGCGAGTGCAGCACATCGGCGCTGTCGAGATTGACGCCGTGGATGCGCAGGCCGTTGGCCACCATGGCGTAGCTGTCGTCCGGCACCCGCACCGCGATCCAGTGGTGGCCGGAGCCGATCTCCATCAGCCAGGCCTCGTTCACATCCGCCAGATAGAGGCTGTTGCCCTCACCGGCGCCATATTGCTCCACATAACGGCCGAGCAGCTCGACCCCCTCTTTGGCCGTCTTGGCCTGCGGCAGGATCAGGGTGGGGATGATGGCTTCAATCACTCCTTTCTCGAGTAGCGGATCGGCTTTCTGGGCCTTGTCGTTGACCTCGGCACTGGTGGTGGCCGAGATGGCGACGTTGAACTCGTTGATGCCGCGCTCTTCATAATATTTGCCAGCCGGATCGCTGGTTGTGGCATCCCAGTCGTGGATGGCGGAGTAGGCGAAAAACGCCTTGGGCATCGGCACTTCCAGTCCGTTGCCCAGCTTCCAGACCTTGCCCTCGTTCTGCTGCGCGGGCCGGAAGGCGAGGTACTTGTTCCAGTTGTTGACGCCAAAATCCTCGTTTCTGGCGATCATTACGCTGCCGTCGGCGCTGGCCCCCTTGCCGACGATGAGGCCGGTACAGGCGTCGGCACTGGTGCCAAGCAGGGTGAGCAGGGTGGCGGAGAGAAGACTCAAGGGGTGTTTTTTCATAGGTGTACCCGAAGGGTTGCGGTGAGTGAGAGCCAGACGAGGGGATGAGGTGTGTGGAGGCTGCAACTCCGAACTGGCAGCGGAGTGAGCACGACAGATTGGTCTGCCTGTTATTAGTTTTTCGAACAGATCATCCATGACACGGCTGGCTGGTTGTGATGTGCGCCAAAATTGTATTCCCGAGTGGTTGTTTATTTTGTGATCGAACGACTGTTCCTGACTTTTCTCTGGCATCGTGGCGCGTGGACGGCAAAATGTGCCAAAACAGCGTGAGCTGGCAGCAGATGAGTCATGATTCTGACGCCTGCTTGCGAGGGATGCGTGGCGAGATCCGCCATATCTCTGGATCTCGCACTATCTGACAAGTTGGCCTGTAACTTGCTGGTTTAATTGATAATGGTGGGGCATGACGCCCCATGTGACCGGATCAGCCTGTGCCCATTGCCGCAGATGCGCACCGAATTGGAGCCCCCATGGATATCAAACCCTACAGCCAGCAGCTTGCCCAGAGCGCATCCAACAACCGCGCCCTCGCCACTCTCAACAGTGCCAGTAGCGGCGGTCAGGGTGGTGGCTGGGAGGAGATGGTCAGCCTCTCCACCCAGCGCATGACCGGCCAGGCCCAGCAGGTGCTGACCTACGAACATCTGGCCAAGAACAACAAGTTGCCACCGGCGCTGGATATGAGCTCCGACAAGGGGGGCGTAGTGCAGCAGCTGGTGGACAAGGCGCTTGGTTTCGATCGCAAGAAGTTCAACGAGATCGAAGAGAAGCTCAAGACCATCGCCGATAACAAGAAGCTGACGCCGGAAGAGCGGGCGGAGCAGAGCAAGCCGCTCAACGAGCAGCGAGAGGCGATGCTCAAGGAGGCGATGGATCGCCTGACCGGCAAGAAGAGCTCATCCAAAGATGAGGCCAAAACTGCCTGATCCTGCCGCTGTTCTGAGATCTACCCGGTCGGCACCGATGGGCCAGTGTCGACCGCCGATGGGCAAGCTCCTGCCACCTCTTTTGACCTCACCTCCCCACAGGCGCACAATGTCCGCGCATTGAGCCAGTCGAGGAGTCCGCCGTGTACAACTTCCAATATGCCAATCCGACCCGTATCTGTTTCGGCGAGGGGCAGATCGCCAGCCTGCCCGAACTGATCCCGCCCGGCAGCCGGCTGCTGGTGCTCTACGGTGGCGGCAGCATCAAGCAAAACGGCGTCTATGAGCAGCTGACCCGGGCGCTGGAAGGGGTGACGTGGCAGGAGTTCTCCGGCATCGGTGCCAACCCCAGATTCGAGTTGTTAATGGAGGCGGTGGCGCAGGTGAAGCGCGATCGCATCGACTTCTTGCTGGCGGTCGGTGGCGGCTCAGTAGTCGATGGCACCAAGTTTGTCGCGGCGGCCGCCTGCTACGAGGGGGATGATCCCTGGGATATCTGCGGCAAGCAGGCGAGTGTGCACAAGGCGCTGCCGATGGGCTGTGTGCTGACCCTGCCAGCCACCGGTTCCGAGAGCAATCCC
>NZ_CAWLMI010000081.1:0-18192 GCF_963862045.1 Aeromonas sp. 159
TTACCCTGATTGCTCCGATCGCGATGGACGACGGCCTGCGTTTCGCTATCCGTGAAGGTGGCCGTACCGTAGGTGCTGGTGTTGTAGCCAGCGTAATCGCTTAATCTTTGGCTTACATAAATAAAGCAAAGCCCCTATAATAGGGGCTTTCTTGTGTAGGGGCGTAGTTCGAATTGGTAGAACAGCGGTCTCCAAAACCGATGGTTGCGGGTTCGAGTCCTGCCGCCCCTGCCATATACCTCGTCTCGTACGGGGCTTTTGTGTCTTTGGTTACGTCAGATACAGGTGGGTTGTATGAGTGTTAGTTCTGAGAGCCAGGGCGGAAGCAAGGATACCCTGCTTTGGGGCCTGGTTTTCATTATCCTGGCGGCCGCTGTAGTGGGTAATTACCTGCTCAACGATGTTGTCGCTGCCGTCCGCGCCTTGGGTGTGGTCGTTGTCATTGCTGCTGCTGGTGCAGTAGCCCTGCAAACCACCAAGGGAAAGGCAACACTGGCATTCGCCCGTGAGTCTCGCCTGGAAGTCCGCAAGGTCGTATGGCCGACCCGTCAGGAAGCCATTCAGACAACCCTGATTGTGCTGGCGGTGACCGCCGTGATGGGGCTGCTGCTGTTCGTTCTGGACGGTGCCTTGGTCTGGTTGGTCAACCTGATTACCGGTGTGTAAGGATAAGCCATGACTGAACAACGTGAACAACGTATGAGATGGTATGTCGTGCAGGCTTTTTCCGGCTATGAAGGCCGTGTAGCCAAGTCCCTGCGTGAACATATCAAGATGCATGGCATGGAAGACATGTTCGGTGAAGTACTGGTCCCGACCGAAGAAGTGGTCGAGATGCGTGCTGGCCAGAAGCGCAAGAGTGAGCGCAAGTTTTTCCCGGGTTATGTCCTGGTCCAGATGATCATGGATGAAACCACATGGCACCTGGTGCGTAACGTACCACGTGTAATGGGCTTCATTGGCGGTACTTCCGACCGTCCGGCACCGATCTCCGACAAAGAGGCCGATGCCATCCTGAACCGTCTGCAGGATGCCCACGACAAGCCGCGTCCGAAAACCCTGTTTGAACCGGGTGAAATGGTGCGGGTTGCCGATGGTCCGTTTGCCGACTTCAACGGCACCGTTGAAGAGGTCGATTATGAGAAGAGCCGCGTGAAGGTCTCTGTACTGATCTTCGGTCGTTCTACTCCTGTTGAACTGGATTTTGGTCAGGTCGAAAAGGGCTGATTGAATTCTGTACGTTTAACGGTTGTCAGGGGCAGCGAATATCTCTATAATTCGCTGCCCCTTTATTAGTTGGGGAGCCGTTTGCAGGAGCAAGTCTCCGAGGCGCTAGAACCCATTTTTGAGGTATTTTCCTAATGGCTAAGAAAGTCACAGCTTATATCAAGCTGCAGGTTGCTGCTGGTGCAGCCAACCCTTCTCCTCCCGTTGGTCCTGCACTGGGTCAACACGGTGTTAACATCATGGAATTCTGTAAGGCGTTCAACGCTCGTACAGAGAAGCTGGAAAAAGGTTCACCGACTCCGGTCGTGATCACCGTTTACAGCGACCGTTCCTTCACCTTCGAAACCAAGACTCCGCCTGCTTCCTTCCTGCTGAAGAAAGCTGCTGGCATCAAGTCTGGTTCTTCCAAGCCGAACAAAGACAAGGTTGGTAAGGTGACCGTTGCCCAGCTGCAAGAAATCGCCAAGACCAAAGAGCCGGATATGACTGGTGCCGATCTGGATGCAAAAGTACGTTGCATCGCAGGCTCCGCTCGTTCCATGGGTCTGGTAGTGGAGGATTAAGACAATGGCTAAACTTTCCAAGCGTATGCGCGTTATTCGCGAAAAAGTTGACGGTACCAAAGAGTACTCCATCAACGAAGCCATTGCCCTGCTGAAAGAACTGGCTACCGCCAAGTTCGTTGAAAGCGTTGACGTTGCTGTCAACCTGGGTATCGACGCTCGTAAATCTGACCAGAACGTACGTGGTGCTACTGTACTGCCGCACGGTACCGGTCGTGATGTACGCGTTGCCGTATTTACCCAAGGTGCCAACGCCGAAGCAGCTAAAGCTGCCGGTGCTGACCTGGTAGGTATGGATGACCTGGCCGATCTGGTTAAGAAAGGCGAGATGAACTTCGACGTAGTTATCGCATCCCCGGATGCCATGCGCGTTGTTGGTCAACTGGGTCAAATCCTGGGCCCGCGCGGCCTGATGCCGAACCCGAAAGTTGGTACTGTAACCCCGAACGTTGCCGAAGCTGTCAAGAACGCCAAGGCTGGTCAGGTTCGTTACCGTAATGACAAGAATGGTATCATCCATACCACTCTGGGTAAGGTTTCTTTCAACGAAGTTCAGCTGAAAGAAAACTTGGAAGCTCTGCTGGTTGCCCTGAAAAAAGGCAAGCCCTCTTCCGCCAAAGGTCAATTCATCAAGAAAGTCAGCATCTCCACCACCATGGGTGCCGGTGTTGCCGTAGACCAAGCTTCTCTGGAAGCTCAGGCCTAATTGATGGGTTTTACAAGGCGCAAAATTTAATCTATAATTTTGCGCCTTGATTGGTTGGGGGTTTCGACCTCCGTCCAAGACCGCAGGAGGCTGCAAAGCCTTAATCTTTCCTGCGTAGACGGTGCCGGAAACCCAGCGAGAAAGATTCTTTCTCTTCTGGAATCCTGCTACCGCATCGTTCCCCTCTGTTGTAAAGGTAGGGGGGATGTGTCAGTACTGGGTCAATAGACCCGGATTCAATCCAGGAGTTAAGCCAATGGCATTGGGACTCGAAGACAAAAAGGCAATTGTTGCTGAAGTCAACGAAGCTGCCAAAGGCGCTCTTTCTGCAGTTGTTGCCGATTCTCGCGGTGTAACTGTAGACAAGATGACCGTCCTGCGTAAAACCGCTCGTGAAGCCGGTGTGTACATGCGCGTTGTGCGTAACACCCTGCTGCGTCGCGCGGTAGAAGGTACCGAATACGAGTGCCTGAACGACGCATTTACCGGTCCTACCTTGATTGCTTTCTCTAACGAACACCCGGGCGCTGCTGCTCGTCTGTTCAAAGAGTTTGCCAAAGCGAACCAAAAGTTCGAAATCAAGGCTGGCGCTTTTAACGGTGAGTTTATCGCCGCAGCACAAATTGATCGTCTGGCCACGCTGCCGACTTACGAAGAAGCAATTGCGAAGTTGATGGCGACTATGAAAGAAGCCTCTGCTGGCAAGCTGGTTCGTACTATCGCTGCTGTTCGCGACCAGAAACAAGCTGCTGCTTGATTCTCGCCTATTTAGGCTGTTTGAGTTTATTCAACATCAGGAATTTTTGTCATGTCTATCACTAAAGACCAAATCATCGAAGCCGTTGCTTCCATGTCCGTAATGGAAGTTGTTGAGCTGATCGAAGCTATGGAAGAGAAGTTCGGTGTTTCTGCCGCTGCTGCCGTAATGGCTGGCCCGGCTGCTGCTGAAGCAGTAGAAGAGAAGACCGAGTTCGACGTAGTTCTGACTGCTGCTGGCGCCAACAAAGTTGCCGTTATCAAAGCCGTTCGTGGCGCTACCGGTCTGGGCCTGAAAGAAGCCAAAGATCTGGTAGAAGCTGCTCCGGCTAACCTGAAGGAAGGCGTGTCCAAGGACGAAGCTGAAGCTCTGAAGAAAGAGCTGGAAGCTGCCGGTGCTTCTGTTGAGATCAAATAATCTGCATTTATGTAGATTAGCCTGATAAAACAGGCTAGGGCTGGTGAATTTTTGTTCACCAGCCTTTTTGCGCTGTAGACTGAGAGCATTTCACACCGTTTACGACTCTCGGTGCACCAGCAATCCGGACTGTCTTCTTTCGTCCGGGCCAACACAAAACGGTGTTGAGACAGAGCTGTCCCGCGGGACAGAGTGGGTCACTTATCAGCGAGCTGAGGAACCCTATGGTTTACTCTTATACCGAAAAAAAACGCATTCGTAAGGACTTCGGTAAGCGAGACCAGGTACTGGACACGCCTTATCTGTTGTCCATTCAGCTGGACTCCTTCAAGCAGTTCATCGAGGCTGACCCGGAAGGTGAATATGGCCTAGAGGCCGCTTTCCGTAGCGTTTTCCCGATCACCAGTTACTCCGGTAGTGCTGAGCTTCAGTATGTCAGCTATCGCCTGGGTGAGCCGGTATTTGACGTAAAAGAATGCCAGATCCGTGGAGTGACCTACTCCGCGCCGCTGCGTGTCAAGCTTCGTATGGTTCTGTACGACCGTGAAGCAGCTGCCGGCACCGTCAAAGACATCAAGGAACAAGAAGTATACATGGGCGAAATTCCGCTCATGACCGAGAACGGCACCTTTGTTATCAATGGTACCGAGCGGGTTATCGTCTCCCAGCTGCACCGCAGCCCGGGCGTCTTCTTCGACCACGATAAAGGCAAAACTCATTCATCCGGTAAGGTACTGTATAACGCTCGCGTTATCCCCTACCGTGGCTCCTGGCTGGACTTCGAGTTCGATGCGAAAGACAACCTGTTTGTCCGTATCGACCGTCGTCGCAAACTGCCAGCATCCATTATTCTGCGCGCCCTGGACTTCACTTCCGAACAAATCCTGGCCACCTTCTTCGAGACCATCGGTTTTGAAGTAAAAGATGGCAAGTTGATGATGGATCTGGTGCCGGAGCGTCTGCGTGGTGAAACTGCGACCTTTGACATCGTGGCCAATGGCGCCGTGGTGGTTGAGACCGGTCGTCGTGTGACTGCGCGTCACATCCGTCAGTTGGAAAAAGACGCCGTTACCCAGATTGAGGTACCGGTTGAGTATGTTGTTGGCAAAGTTGCTGCCAAGGACTACGCACATCCGCAAACTGGCGAGATGGTCGTGACCGCCAACCAGGCGCTGAGCCTGGAAGCGATCGCCAACCTGTCCCAAGCCGGCTTCAAGCATTTCGAGGTTCTGTTCACCAACGAACTGGATCACGGTGCTTACATGTCCGAGACCCTGCGTGTCGACTCCAGCTCCAACCGTTTGGAAGCGCTGGTCGAGATCTATCGCATGATGCGTCCGGGCGAGCCGCCTACTCGCGAAGCTGCAGAACAGCTGTTCGAAAACCTGTTCTTCTCCGCCGAGCGTTACGACCTGTCTACCGTAGGTCGGATGAAGTTCAACCGCCGTCTGGGTCGTGAAGACGAGACTGGCGCTGGTGTACTGACCAAAGACGACATCGTCGATGTGATGAAGCGCCTGATCGACATCCGTAACGGTAACGACGAAGTGGATGATATCGACCACTTGGGTAACCGTCGTATTCGTTCTGTCGGTGAAATGGCTGAAAACCAGTTCCGCGTCGGTCTGGTGCGTGTCGAGCGTGCGGTCAAGGAGCGTCTCTCCCTGGGCGACCTGGACACCCTGATGCCGCAGGATCTGATCAACGCCAAGCCGATCTCCGCCGCAGTCAAAGAGTTCTTTGGTTCCAGCCAGCTGTCCCAGTTTATGGACCAGAACAACCCGCTCTCCGAAGTGACCCACAAGCGTCGTATCTCCGCGCTGGGCCCGGGCGGTTTGACTCGTGAGCGTGCCGGCTTTGAAGTCCGAGACGTACACCCGACCCACTACGGTCGTCTGTGCCCTATCGAGACTCCTGAAGGTCCGAACATCGGTCTGATCAACTCTCTGTCCGTGTACTCTCGTACCAACGAGTACGGTTTCCTCGAGACCCCGTACCGCAAGGTCATTGACGGTGTGATCACCGACGAAGTGGACTACCTGTCTGCTATTGAAGAAGGCAAGTACGTGATCGCACAGGCTAACGCCGCGACCACCGAAGATGGCCGTCTGAAAGATGAATTGATCCCGTGCCGTCACAAAGGTGAATCCACCTTTATGAACGCCGACCAGATCCAGTATATGGACGTGAGCCCGCAGCAGATCGTATCTGTAGCAGCGGCTCTGATCCCGTTCCTGGAACACGATGACGCGAACCGCGCATTGATGGGTTCAAACATGCAACGTCAGGCTGTACCGACTCTGCGTGCTGACAAGCCGCTGGTAGGTACCGGTATGGAACGCGCTGTGGCCGTTGACTCCGGTGTAACCGTAGTGGCCAAGCGTGGCGGCGTAATCGACTATGTCGATGCCTCCCGTATCGTCCTGAAGGTCAATGAAGATGAGCTGATGCCAGGCGAAGCCGGTATCGACATCTACAACCTGACCAAATACACCCGTTCCAACCAGAACACCTGTATCAACCAGCGTCCTTGCGTGATGTTGGGTGAGCCGGTGATGGCTGGCGACGTACTGGCTGATGGCCCGTCCACCGACCTGGGTGAACTGGCGCTGGGTCAGAACATGCGCGTCGCGTTCATGCCGTGGAACGGTTACAACTTCGAAGACTCGATCCTGGTGAACGAGCGTGTTGTTCAGGAAGATCGCCTGACCACCATCCATATCCAGGAACTGGCCTGTATCTCCCGTGACACCAAGCTGGGTCCGGAAGAGATCACTGCTGACATCCCGAACGTGGGTGAAGCCGCTCTGTCCAAGCTGGACGAGTCCGGTATCGTCTACGTGGGTGCCGAAGTGAAGGGCGGCGACATTCTGGTCGGTAAGGTAACCCCGAAAGGTGAAACCCAGCTGACGCCGGAAGAGAAGCTGCTGCGCGCCATCTTCGGTGAGAAGGCGTCCGATGTGAAGGACTCCTCCCTGCGTGTACCGAACGGTGTGTACGGTACTGTGGTTGACGTGCAAGTCTTTACCCGCGATGGCGTGGAAAAAGACAAGCGCGCCAAAGAAATCGAAGAGATGCAGCTGAAGGAAGCGAAGAAGGACTTGACCGAAGAGTTCAAGATCCTGGAAGACGGCATTTTCGGCCGCTCCCGCAACCTGCTGCTGGCCGCCGGTTACAGCGAAGATCGTCTGAACAAGCTCGATCGCTCCAAGTGGTTTGAACTGGCCATCGAAGACGAAGGCAAGCAGACCGAACTGGAACAGATCGCTGAACAGCACGTTGAGCTGAAAGCCGAGTTCGACAAGAAATTCGAGAACAAGCGTCGCAAGATTATCCAGGGTGATGATCTGGCGCCGGGCGTACTGAAAATCGTCAAGGTTTATCTGGCAGTCAAGCGTCGCATCCAGCCGGGTGACAAGATGGCGGGCCGTCACGGTAACAAGGGTGTTATCTCCAAGATCTGTCCGGTCGAGGATATGCCTCATGACGAGTTCGGCCGTCCGGTCGACATCGTACTGAACCCGTTGGGCGTACCATCCCGTATGAACATCGGTCAGATCCTCGAAGTGCACCTGGGCCTTGCGGCCAAGGGTATCGGCGAGAAGATCGATCGCATGGTCAAAGAGCAGCGCGAGCTGCACGAGATGCGCAACTTCCTGCAACAGGTCTATGACCTGGGCGAGAAGGACACCCAGCAAGTGAACATCGCCGAACTGTCTGATGACGACGTACGTACCCTGGTGGGTAACCTGCGTAAGGGTCTGCCGGTTGCTACTCCAGTGTTTGATGGTGCCAAAGAGCGCGAAATCAAAGCCCTGCTGAAGCTGGCCGATCTGCCGGAGTCCGGTCAGATTGATCTGTTCGATGGCCGTACCGGTAACCGCTTCGAGCGTAAAGTAACCGTTGGTTACATGTACATGCTCAAGCTGAACCACTTGGTCGACGACAAGATGCACGCGCGTTCTACCGGTTCTTACAGCCTGGTTACCCAGCAGCCGCTGGGTGGTAAGGCTCAGTTCGGTGGTCAGCGTTTCGGTGAGATGGAAGTGTGGGCCCTGGAGGCTTACGGTGCGGCATATACCCTGCAGGAAATGCTGACCGTCAAGTCTGACGATGTGAATGGCCGTACCAAGATGTATAAGAACATCGTGGATGGCGACCACCGTATGGAGCCGGGCATGCCCGAATCCTTCAACGTATTGCTGAAGGAAATCCGCTCTCTGGGTATCAACATCGAGCTGGACGAAGAGTAAGAGCTCGCTCTTATTGTTCGAGAATTGACGTGGGCGCCCCGCTGTTTTGGCAGCCGGGGCGCCGAGGTTAGACTCCTGACAGGGGAAACACGTGAAAGACTTACTCAAGTTTTTGAAGGCTCAGACCAAGACCGAAGAGTTTGACAGTATCAAGATCGGTCTGGCCTCTCCTGACATGATCCGCTCCTGGTCATTCGGTGAGGTCAAAAAGCCTGAGACCATCAACTACCGGACTTTCAAGCCGGAGCGTGATGGTCTGTTCTGCGCCCGTATCTTCGGACCGGTGAAGGACTACGAGTGTCTGTGCGGCAAGTACAAGCGCCTGAAACACCGTGGTGTGATCTGTGAGAAGTGCGGCGTTGAAGTGACCCAGACCAAGGTCCGTCGTGAGCGTATGGGCCACATCGAGCTGGCCAGCCCGACTGCCCACATCTGGTTCCTGAAGTCCCTGCCGTCCCGTATCGGTCTGCTGCTGGACATGACCCTGCGCGATATCGAGCGCGTGCTCTACTTCGAATCTTTCGTGGTAATCGAGCCGGGCATGACCAACCTCGAACGCAGCCAGATGCTCTCTGAAGAGCAGTACCTGGATGCGCTGGAAGAGTGGGGCGACGAATTTGACGCCAAGATGGGTGCCGAAGCAATCCTGGCATTGCTGCGCGCTATCGATCTGGAAGGTGAAGTCAAAACCATGCGTGAGGAGCTGGATCAAACCAACTCCGAGACCAAGCGCAAGAAGACCACCAAGCGTCTGAAGCTGATGGAAGCTTTCCTGCAGTCCGGCAACAAGCCGGAGTGGATGATCATGACAGTGCTGCCTGTGCTGCCGCCGGACCTGCGTCCGCTGGTACCGCTGGACGGCGGCCGTTTCGCGACTTCCGATCTGAACGATCTGTACCGTCGCGTGATCAACCGTAACAACCGCTTGAAGCGTCTGCTGGATCTGGCTGCTCCGGACATCATCGTGCGCAACGAAAAGCGTATGCTGCAAGAGTCCGTCGATGCCCTGCTGGATAACGGCCGTCGCGGTCGTGCCATCACCGGTTCCAACAAGCGCCCGCTGAAATCCCTGGCCGACATGATCAAGGGTAAGCAGGGTCGTTTCCGTCAGAACCTGCTCGGTAAGCGTGTCGACTACTCCGGTCGTTCCGTTATCACCGTAGGCCCGACTCTGCGTCTGCATCAGTGCGGTCTGCCGAAGAAGATGGCGCTGGAACTGTTCAAGCCGTTCATCTATGGCAAGCTGGAAACCCGCGGTCTGGCGACCACTATCAAGGCCGCCAAGAAGATGGTGGAGCGCGAGGAAGCTGTCGTTTGGGATATCCTGGACGAAGTGATCCGCGAACACCCGGTTCTGCTGAACCGTGCACCGACTCTGCACCGTCTGGGTATCCAGGCATTCGAACCGACTCTGGTCGAAGGTAAGGCAATCCAGCTGCACCCGCTGGTTTGTGCTGCGTATAACGCGGACTTCGATGGTGACCAGATGGCGGTCCACGTACCGCTGACCCTGGAAGCCCAGCTGGAAGCGCGTGCGCTGATGATGTCTACCAACAACATCCTGTCGCCTGCCTCCGGTGAGCCGATCATCGTTCCTTCTCAGGACGTGGTCTTGGGTCTGTACTACATGACCCGTGCCCGTATCAACGCCAAAGGCGAAGGTATGGTGCTGGCCGGCCCGAAAGAAGCCGAGAAAGTATATCGCGCCGGTCTGGCCGATCTGCATGCTCGTGTGAAAGTACGCATTACCGAATACCTGCGTCAGGAAGACGGTTCTCTGCGTGAACACACCGAGATGAAGAACACCACCGTTGGTCGTGCGATCCTGAGCCTGATCCTGCCGAAAGGTATGGAATACGCCCTGATCGACGAGCCGAAGGTGCTGACTGCTGCCGAACAGGCTGATCTGGATGCCAATCCGCAGAACTGGATCAAGTGCGTATCCAACAAGGCGCTGGGCAAAAAGCTCATCTCCCGTCTGCTGAACACCTGCTATCGCAAGCAGGGCCTGAAGGACACCGTTATCTTCGCTGACCAGCTGATGTATACCGGTTTCCACTACGCGGCCCTGTCCGGTGCTTCCGTTGGTATCGATGACATGGTCATCCCGGATGCCAAGAAAGACATCATCGCAGCAGCCGAAGCCGAAGTTGCCGAGATCCAGGACCAGTTCCTGTCAGGTCTGGTAACTGCGGGCGAGCGTTACAACAAGGTTATCGATATCTGGGCCAGCGCCAACGAGCGCGTTTCCAAGGCCATGATGGAGAACTTGTCCAAAGAGCGTAACGTCAACTCGCTGGGTGAAGAAGAAGAGCAGGCCTCGTTCAACAGCATCTTTATGATGGCCGACTCTGGTGCGCGTGGTTCCGCAGCCCAGATCCGTCAGCTGGCCGGTATGCGTGGCCTGATGGCCAAGCCGGATGGCTCCATCATCGAGACCCCGATCATCGCGAACTTCCGCGAAGGTCTGAACGTACTGCAGTACTTTATCTCTACCCACGGTGCTCGTAAGGGTCTGGCGGATACCGCACTGAAGACTGCGAACTCCGGTTACCTGACTCGTCGTCTGGTAGACGTGGCGCAAGACATGGTGATCACCGAGGACGATTGCGGCACTACCGACGGTCTGTGGATGACTCCGCTGATCGAGGGTGGCGACGTGGTCGAGCCGCTGCGTGAGCGCGTATTGGGTCGTGTGGTGGCAGAAGATGTCATCAAGCCGGGTACCGAGGACGAGATCTTGGTTGCTCGCAACACCCTGCTCGACGAGCAGCTGTGTGACCTGCTGGAGCGTAACTCCGTTGACCGTGTGAAGGTACGTTCTGCCATCACCTGTGAAACCGACTTCGGTAACTGTGCTCACTGCTACGGCCGTGATCTGGCCCGTGGTCACTTGGTTAACAAGGGTGAGGCTGTCGGTGTTATCGCCGCCCAGTCCATCGGTGAACCGGGTACCCAGCTGACGATGCGTACTTTCCACATCGGTGGTGCTGCATCTCGTGCCGCTGCAGAAAGCAGCATCCAGGTCAAGAACACAGGTAGCATCAAGCTGCAGAACGCCAAGTTCGTTCACAACAGCGATGACAAACTGGTTATCACCTCCCGTTCTACCGAACTGACCATCATGGACGACATGGGCCGTACCAAGGAAAGCCACAAGCTGCCTTACGGTTCCGTGCTGGAAGTGAAGGACGGCCAGGCAGTGAACGCTGGCGAAACCGTTGCCAACTGGGACCCGCACACTCACCCGATCATCACTGAAGTGGCAGGTCGCCTGCAGTTCGAACACATGATCGATGGCGTGACCATTACTCGTCAGACCGACGAGCTGACCGGTCTCTCTTCTATCGTTGTTCTGGACGTCAACGAGCGTCCGAGCGCCGGTAAAGAGATGCGTCCGACCGTTAAACTGGTCGACCTGAACGGCAAAGACGTGATGATCCCGGGTACCGATGTAGCCGCCCAGTACTTCCTGCCGGGCAAGGCGATCGTGAACCTGGAAGATGGTGCCAACGTGGGCGTGGGTGACGCGGTAGCGCGTATCCCGCAAGAGTCCGGCGGTACCAAGGACATCACCGGTGGTCTGCCGCGCGTTGCGGATCTGTTCGAAGCACGTCAACCGAAGGAACCGGCAATTCTGGCCGAGATCTCCGGTACCATCTCCTTCGGGAAAGAGACCAAGGGCAAACGCCGTCTGGTTATCACCCCGACCGATGGTGGCAACGTCTACGAAGAGATGATTCCGAAGTGGCGTAACCTGAACGTGTTCGAAGGTGAAAAAGTTGAGAAGGGTGAAGTGCTGGCGGACGGTCCTGAGTCTGCTCATGACATCCTGCGTCTGCGCGGTATCAGCCCGGTCGCCAACTACATCGCCAACGAAGTTCAGGACGTTTACCGTCTGCAAGGCGTTAAGATCAACGACAAGCACATCGAAGTCATCGTTCGTCAGATGCTGCGCAAGTGCGAGATCCTGAGCGCTGGCGATACCGATCTGATCGAAGGCGAACAGGTTGAAGTAGCTCGTGTGAAGATTGCCAACCGTAAGCTGGTTGCCGAGGGCAAGACCCCTGCGACCTACCGTCATGTTCTGATGGGTATTACCAAGGCATCTCTGAGCACCGAGTCCTTCATCTCCGCGGCTTCCTTCCAGGAAACCACTCGCGTTCTGACCGAAGCCGCCGTAGGTGGCAAGCGTGATGAACTGCGTGGTCTGAAAGAGAACGTTATCGTGGGTCGTCTGATCCCGGCTGGTACCGGCTTTGCCTACCACCACAGCCGGATCAACCAGCGTGCTGCTGCAGCTCGTGCTGTTGGCACCCCGCAGGTGACCGCTGATGAAGCGGAGCAGAACCTGGCGGATCTGCTGAACGCAGCCGGTAGCTTCGACGAAGAGTAACTCGTCATCCGTGATTAAAAAGGGCTCCTTCAAGGAGCCCTTTTTGTTGGCCAATTCCTCGGCAAAGGTAGACGCAGCGCGGGTTTCAGGATGATCCAGAGCAAAGTTGTAGAGTAAAAAATCAAAAAAAGTTGACTTTACTCCCCTGCAATTTAAAACTCGGGAAAGTTGAATGGTTATTACAGGGGTAGAACATGACTGTCGGTATCGAGGAAGCCATGCTTCCCGAAGAACAGCTGATCAGCCGCACTTTTACAGATGAAGACAGGGAATTGTTGCGCTCATACGATGGGCTCATCGATGGCTTGGCCGAGCTGTTCGGCAAGCATTGTGAAGTGGTTCTCCACTCCCTGGAAAATCTGCATGAGTCGGTGATCAAGATCGCCAACGGCTTCAATACCGGACGCACCCTCGGGGCGCCCATCACCGATCTCGCCCTGCGCATGCTCAAGGACATCGAGAGCACCGGCCAGGATTACACCCAGAGCTATTTCGCTCGAAGCCGTACCGGCGCGCTGATGAAGTCGAGTACCATCGCCATTCGCAACAGCGAGCGGCAAGTGGTGGGGCTTATCTGCATCAACCTGCACATCAATGCGCCTTTCCACGAGTTCGTGGCCGAATTTTTCCCGACGCCCCAGCAGGCGGCGCGTCAGTCACCAGAGACCTTCGCCAACAGCGTGGAAGAGCTGGTTGCCCAGACGGTGGATAACACCATCGACGAGATCAATCGCGATCCCACCGTGGCCAACAATGCCAAGAACCGCTTCATCGTGACCCAGCTGTTCGAGAAGGGCATTTTCGATATCAAGGATTCGATCAATCTGGTGGCGGACAAACTCAATATTTCAAAACATACCGTTTATCTTTACATCCGACAGCGCAAGCAGGGTGAAGACGAGAACGAGTAACTCATTCCAGAAGGGGATAGATGAATGGCTAAAGAAGTGATTGCAACCGACAAGGCGCCTGCCGCGATTGGTCCGTATGTTCAGGCTACCAAGGTTGGCGAGATGATCTTCACCTCCGGGCAGATCCCGCTCGATCCTGCCACCATGGAAATCGTGGCTGGCGGCATTGAAGAGCAGGCCGAACGGGTGATGAAGAACCTGGTTGCCGTGTTGCAAGCTGCCGGTGCCGATGCCAGCAAAGTGGTCAAAACCACCTGCTTCCTGAGTGACATGAACAACTTCGTTGCTTTCAATCAGGTCTATGCCCGCTACTTTGGTGATGCGGCGCCAGCCCGCTCCTGCGTGGAAGTGGCTCGTCTGCCGAAAGATGTGCTGGTCGAGGTCGAGGCGATTGCCCATCTCTGATCAACAGATCGAATCAAGCCCCTCCTGGCAGGGGCTTTTTTGTTTTTGGCGTAAAATGGACCGGGTCAGCACAGGAGTCCTGCTATGAGTCTGAGTTTTGCCATCCTGGTCACGGGGCCCGCCTATGGCACCCAATCGGCCAGCACAGCCTATCGTTTTGCCCGCACACTGTTGGCACAGGGGCATACCTTGTCCCACTTGTTCTTCTATCAGGATGGGGTCTGCAACGGCAACGGTCTGCATCTGCCTGCATCCGATGAGACTGACCTGGTGCGTCTGTGGCGAGAGCTGGCAGAAGAGCAGGGGATCCGTATCGACGTATGTGTCGCCGCCGCCATGCGGCGCGGTGTGCTCGATGAGCAGGAGGCCAAGGGGGCAGGGCAGGTGCACTTCAATCTGCAAGCGCCATTTTGCCTGAGCGGTCTGGGCCAGTTGGCCGATGCTGCGCTCACCGCCGATCGGTTGGT
Organism: Aeromonas sp. 159; assembly: GCF_963862045.1. Classification (NCBI taxonomy): domain Bacteria; kingdom Pseudomonadati; phylum Pseudomonadota; class Gammaproteobacteria; order Aeromonadales; family Aeromonadaceae; genus Aeromonas; species Aeromonas sp. 159. The sequence goes on from NZ_CAWLMI010000081.1 coordinate 14,103, forward strand.
TCAGTTCTAGGGGGAGTCATGAGCAAGAAAATCGCCTTTATCTGCAGTCGTGGCCCCCATGGCCATGCCGCCGGCCGGGAAGGACTGGATGCCTTGTTGGCCACCTCGGCCATGACCGATGAGCTGGCCCTCTTCCTGATTGGGGACGGTGTGCTGCAACTGCTCAAGGAGCAGCAGCCTGCCGCCATTTTGCAGCGCCACTACGCGCCCACCTTCAAAATGCTGGAACTCTACGACATTGAAGAGGTCTATGTTTGTGCTGACTCGCTGGCAGAGCGTGGCGTGACAGTGGATGATCTGCTGATCCCTGTTGAGAGTCTGCCGCGCCAGGAACTGGCTCGGCGCTGGGCACAGTGTTCGACTCACATCAGCTTTTGAGGTCTCCATGTTGCATCTGATATTGAACTCCCCCTTTCAGAGTCAGGCTCTGGCAGAGGCGCTCTCATACCTTCAGCCCGAGGATGAGCTGGTACTGATGCAGGATGCCGTGATTGCGGCATCGGCTCCCCAGTGGAGCGCGCGGCTGGCGGGTATCCCGCTTTATGTGATGCAGGAAGATCTGCAAGCTCGCGGTTTGCAGCATCGGGTGGGCAATGTGCTCGATATGGCGGGTCTGGTGGCACTGATTGCGCAAAAAGGTTCCCCGCGCACCTGGGGTGGCTGAGAAGCATATTTTCAAGAAAATTCAAGGTGATGTCGTGAAATTAAACGGATCCGAATTGCCCTTTTGTGACGCAAATTGTATAAATCTTGACTCCCCAGACAACAGGGCATAAAATTTCGCGTCCCCGTATCTGCGGGGAGGATTTTCCACACGTTTATGAAGTCATTATCAGGAGCCTTTTGATGGCAACTATTAACCAGTTGGTTCGCAAGCCACGCATCAAGCTCGTTGTGAAAAGCAACGTGCCGGCGCTGGAAGCGTGCCCTCAGAAGCGTGGCGTATGCACTCGTGTATATACCACCACCCCGAAGAAGCCTAACTCTGCACTGCGTAAAGTGTGCCGTGTACGTCTGACCAACGGCTTCGAAGTCACCTCCTACATCGGTGGTGAAGGTCACAACCTGCAAGAGCACTCTGTTGTTCTGATCCGTGGCGGTCGTGTAAAAGACTTGCCAGGTGTTCGTTATCACACCGTTCGTGGTGCGTTGGACTGTGCCGGTGTTAAAGACCGTAAGCAGGCTCGCTCCAAGTATGGCGTGAAGCGTCCTAAAGCTTAATGGTTCTCCGTTAAGTAAGGCCAAACGTTAATTCGTTTCTAGTTAGATAGCTTTCTAGTTTTGGGTAATCCCTGAAGTTACGGAGAATTTGAAATGCCAAGACGTCGTGTTGTTGGTCAGCGTAAAATCCTGCCAGATCCCAAGTTCGGATCAGAGCTGCTGGCTAAATTTGTCAACGTAGTAATGGTTGACGGTAAGAAATCTGTTGCAGAAGCCATTGTTTATGGCGCCCTGGACATCATTGCCACCAAATCTGGCAAAGAGCACCTGGCCGTATTCGAAGAAGCTCTGGATAACATTCGTCCGGCGGTCGAGGTTAAATCTCGTCGCGTCGGTGGTGCAACCTATCAGGTGCCGGTAGAAGTTCGTCCGGTACGTCGCAATGCCCTGGCAATGCGCTGGTTGGTTGATGCCGCTCGTAAACGTGGTGAAAAATCAATGGCTCAGCGTCTGGCTGGCGAGCTGCTGGATGCCGCTGACAATAAGGGTTCGTCTGTCAAGAAACGTGAAGACGTTCACCGTATGGCTGAAGCGAACAAAGCCTTCGCTCACTTCCGCTGGTAATCCGCTTGCGCAGGGTCTTTTGACTCTGCGCACCTTTAATTATCTAGGGACAAGCGCCTTAGTAAGAGGATGACAATGGCTCGTACAACCCCCATTGAGCGTTATCGTAACATCGGTATCTCCGCTCACATTGACGCCGGTAAGACTACTACTACCGAGCGCGTACTGTTTTACACCGGTGTAAGTCACAAGATCGGTGAAGTTCACGATGGCGCTGCCACCATGGACTGGATGGAACAGGAACAAGAGCGTGGTATCACCATCACCTCCGCCGCGACCACCGCTTTCTGGTCCGGTATGGGTAAACAGTTCCAACCGCACCGTATCAACATCATCGATACCCCGGGCCACGTTGACTTTACTATCGAAGTAGAGCGTTCAATGCGTGTTCTGGACGGTGCCGTGATGGTGTACTGTGCCGTAGGTGGCGTACAGCCACAGTCTGAAACCGTATGGCGTCAGGCTAACAAGTACAAGGTTCCCCGTATCGCGTTCGTCAACAAGATGGACCGTACCGGCGCCAACTTCCTGCGTTGCGTTGAGCACATCAAGACCCGTCTGAAAGGTACTCCGGTTCCCCTTCAGCTGAACATCGGCGCCGAAGAGAACTTCAAGGGCGTTGTTGACCTGGTCAAGATGAAAGCCATCAACTGGAATGAAGCTGATCAGGGCGTATCCTTCGATTACGAAGACGTCCCGGCCGAGTTGCTGGAACAGGCGCAAGAAATGCGCATGAATCTGGTTGAAGCCGCTGCAGAAGCGTCTGAAGACCTGATGGAAAAATACCTGGGCGGCGAAGAGCTGACCGAGGAAGAGATCAAAGGTGCTCTGCGTCAGCGCGTGCTGAACAACGAAATCATCCTGGTAACCTGTGGCTCCGCGTTCAAGAACAAGGGCGTACAGGCAATGCTGGATGCCGTGATCGAGTACCTGCCGGCTCCGACCGACGTTGCTGCTATCGACGGCCTGAAAATGGACGGCGAGACCAAAGACGAGCGTCACGCTTCCGATGACGAGCCGTTCTCTGCTCTGGCGTTCAAGATCGCTACCGACCCGTTCGTTGGTAACCTGACCTTCTTCCGTGTCTACTCTGGCGTGATCAACTCCGGTGACACCGTGCTGAACTCCGTCAAGGACAAGCGCGAGCGTTTTGGCCGTATCGTTCAGATGCATGCCAACAAGCGTGAAGAGATCAAAGAAGTACGCGCTGGTGACATCGCTGCTGCTATCGGTCTGAAAGACGTGACCACTGGTGACACCCTGTGTGACCCGAACGCACCGATCATCCTCGAGCGTATGGAATTCCCGGAGCCGGTAATTTCTATCGCGGTTGAGCCGAAAACCAAGGCTGACCAGGAGAAGATGGGTCTGGCACTGGGCCGTCTGGCTCAGGAAGATCCGTCCTTCCGCGTATGGACTGACGAAGAGTCAGGTCAAACCATCATCGCTGGTATGGGTGAGCTGCACCTGGACATCATCGTTGACCGTATGCGTCGCGAGTTCAAGGTTGAAGCCAACGTAGGTAAGCCGCAGGTTGCCTACCGTGAAACCATCCGTACCACCGTTAAAGACATCGAAGGCAAGCATGCCAAGCAGTCTGGTGGTCGCGGTCAGTACGGTCATGTTGTTATCGACATGTACCCGCTGGAAGAAGGCAAAGCCTACGAATTCGTCAACGACATCAAAGGTGGTGTCATTCCTGGTGAATTCATCCCGGGTGTTGATAAAGGTATCCGTGAGCAGCTCAAATCTGGTCCGCTGGCTGGTTACCCGGTTATGGATCTGGGTGTGCGTCTGCACTTCGGTTCTTACCACGATGTCGACTCTTCCGAACTGGCGTTCAAAATCGCTGCTTCCATGGCCTTTAAGGCTGGCTTCATGAAAGCCAACCCGGTTCTGCTCGAACCGATCATGAAAGTAGAAGTTGAAACTCCGGAAGATTACATGGGCGACGTTATCGGTGACCTGAACCGTCGTCGTGGCCTGATCGAAGGTATGGAAGATGGCCCGTCCGGCAAGATCGTACGTGCTCTGGTGCCGCTGGCCGAAATGTTCGGTTATGCAACTGCACTGCGTTCCGCTACCCAGGGTCGTGCTTCCTACGCCATGGAATTCGCCAAGTATCACGATGCACCGACCAACGTTGCACAAGCCGTGATCGAAGAGCGCAAATCCAAGTAATTTAAGATTCCCCGCCTACGACGGTAGGCGGGTTTAACCTAGAAGGACTACGTCGTGTCTAAAGAAAAATTTGAGCGTAATAAACCGCACGTAAACGTCGGCACCATCGGCCACGTTGACCACG